>NZ_JBHWHH010000012.1:0-67263 GCF_042732555.1 Nocardia sp. NPDC059764 | reverse complement strand
GCACACCTACGGGTGTGCGGCTTCTTCGATATCCAAGGGGCTCAGCCGATGGCGGCGAGGGCTTCCTTGACCTGATTCAGGCTGGGGTTGGTGGCGGTCGAGCCGTCGCGGTACTTGACCGTCGGCACAACGTGATTGCCGTTGTTGACGCTGCCGACGAACTCGGCGGCCTCCGGGTGGTCTTCGATGTCGATCACCTCGTAGGTGATCCCGGCCTCGTCGAGCTGGGTCTTGAGGCGACGGCAGTAGCCGCACCAGGTCGTCGAGTACATGGTCAGATCGGTAGCAGTCACGGTCGATGCAACATACTCACCGCCGATCGTGTTCCTGCCGCGGGGTCGATTGTGAGCGGATCGACTGCGGCTCGGAACCGATCGCGGACCGGGGGTTGACGGATTAGTAGTAAGCGCGCATACTAAATTCATGACGTTCATCGCCGAAGCCTCCGCCACCTCGACCGCCGCTCCCGCCGCCTTCTTCGCCAAGTGGGCCGACATGGCCACCTGGCCGGAGTGGAACCAGGACACCGAATGGGTCACCCTCGACGGCCCGTTCGTCCAGGGCGCGACCGGCGTCCTGAAGCCCGAGGGCGGGCCCAAGACCAAGTTCGTGATCACCAAGCTCACCGACACCGAGTTCATCGACACGTCCAAGCTGCTCGGCGCGCGGCTGATCTTCGCGCATGAGGTCGCCACCATCGCCGGCGCCACCACCGTCACCGTCCGCGTCACCATGGAGGGCCCGCTGCGCGCCCTGTGGATCAAGATCATGGGCGGCGGCCTGCGCGAATCCCTGCAACGCGATGTCGACGCGTTGGTCGCCGCCGCCGAGGCGGTGCTGGTATGAGCACCCGGTACTGGCTCGCCGTCGTCTCCCGCGACCACGTCCGCCGCGGCGTCGAACTCGGCTTCGCACAAGCCAATCACGGCAAACGCGCCGCCGTGGAACGCATGCACGCCGGAGACGGACTCGTCTACTACTCGCCCCGCACCGGCATGCGAGAGGGCGAACCGATCAAGGCCTTCACCGCCCTCGGCACCATCGCCGAGGGCCCGGCCTGGCAGGTCGAAGAGCAGGGCGGCTGCTTCCGCCCGTGGCGGCGCGCGGTCGACTACGACCGCACCGCCCGCCAGACCCCCATCGACACGCTGCGTGGCGAACTGGACCTGACCAGCGTCCCCAACTGGGGCATCGTGCTGCGACGCGGCCTGATCGAACTCACCGCCCACGATTTCGCCCTCATCTCCCGCGCTATGGTCGGCCGGTGATGGCGAATGACGGACTGCACACCGAATTCGAGCACGCCGACGAAAGCCCCGGCCTCTTGCTCTGGCAGGTGACCAACCGCTGGCAGGCCGCCCAGCGCGCCGCCCTGGCCCCCTTCGACCTCACCCACGTCCAGTTCGTCCTGCTCGCCTCCCTGACCTGGCTCACCGGCCGGTCGGGCGGCGATCCCGTCACCCAGCGCGATGTCGCCGACCAGGCCGCCACCGACCCCATGATGACCTCCCAGGTCCTGCGCACCCTGGAACAGAAGGGCCTGCTCGAACGCCGCGAGCACCCCACCGACAAACGCGCCCGCTCGCTGCGCCCCACCGAATCCGGTGCCGCCCTGGTCAATCGGGCCATCGGCGCGGTCGAAGCCTGCGACCGCGACTTCTTCGGTCCCCTCGGCGATCAGACCCCCCGCTTCGCCGCCGCCCTCCGCCGCCTCCGTGACCGCGACTGACCTCCGCGGCCGCGACCGAACCGCTCGGGCGGACCGCGCTCCGGCCCGGCCGATTCGGGCCGCCACGCCGATGGCCGCCCGCCGTGTCGGAGGGCGCTGTCATGATGGAGCGCGTGACTGCCGCGACCGCCCAGGCCCAGCTCCGGCTCGACGACCTCGATGCCGAGCAGGCGGCGGCCGTGCGCGCGCCCCGGGGACCGGTCTGCGTGCTGGCGGGCGCGGGCACCGGGAAGACGCGCACCATCACCCACCGCATCGCGCATCTGGTGTCAGCCGGACACGTCCGGGCCGATCAGGTGCTGTCGGTGACCTTCACCGCCCGTGCCGCGGGGGAGCTGCGCAACCGGTTGCGGGCGCTGGGTCTGAGCGGCGAGGCCGGGCAGGTGCAGGCGCGCACCTTCCACGCCGCCGCACTGCGGCAGCTCAAGTACTTCTGGCCGCAGGTGGTCGGCGACGTGCCGTGGCGGCTGATCGACGGCAAGTTCCCCATCGTGGCCCAGGCCGCGGGTCGTGCGGGCCTGCCCACCGACACCGACAGCCTGCGCGACCTGATCAGTGAGATCGAATGGGCCAAGGGCTCGCTCATCGCGCCCGAGGACTACGCGGGCGAGGCGGCCCGCCGCCACCGCGACGTGCCCTACGAGGCCAAGAAGGTCTCCGCGGTCTACACCTATTATGAGGCGCTGAAGAACACCCCCGACGGCCTGCTGCTCGACTTCGACGATCTGCTGCTGCACACCGCCGCCGCGCTCGAGGACTACGCCGCGGTGGCCGAGGAGTTCCGCGGCCGCTACCGGTGTTTCGTGGTGGACGAATACCAGGACGTCACCCCGCTGCAGCAGCGGGTGCTCGACGCCTGGCTCGGCGATCGCGACGACCTGACCGTGGTCGGCGACGCCAACCAGACCATCTACTCGTTCACCGGCGCGAGTCCGACCTTCCTGCTGGACTTCTCACGCCGGTTCCCCGAGGCCACCGTCGTCCGCCTGGAACGCGACTACCGCTCCACGCCGCAGGTGGTGTCGCTGGCCAACCGGGTGATCGGCGCGGCCCGCGGCCGGATCGCGGGCACCCGATTGCAGCTCATCGGCCAGCGTCCCGACGGTCCGGAGCCGGCCTTCGCCGAATACGACGACGAACCCGCCGAGGCCGCCGCCGTGGCCAAGGCGGTCGCCAAACTGCTGAACACCGGCGTGCCCGCCGCGGAGATCGCCATCCTCTACCGCATCAACGCGCAGTCGGAGGTCTACGAGCAGGCGCTCACCGAGGCGGGCATCCCATATCAGGTGCGCGGCGGCGAGGGCTTCTTCCAGCGGCCGGAGGTGCGGCAGGCGGTGTCCGCGCTGCGCACCGCCGCCAATCGCGACGATCTGCCCGATGCCCGCGGCCCGAAACTGGTGACCCTGGTGCGCGCGGCGCTGGCCGGGGTCGGACTCACCAAGGAGGAGCCGGTCGGCGTCCAGGCCCGGGAGCGCTGGGCCTCGCTGGTGGCGCTGGTCGCCCTCACCGAGGAATTGGCCGAGACCGAACCGGAACTCGATCTGTCCGGCCTGCTGCGCGAGCTGGCCGCCCGCGCCGAGGCCCGGCACCCACCGACGGTGCAGGGCGTCACGCTGGCCTCGCTGCATGCGGCCAAGGGCCTGGAGTGGGACGCCGTCTTCCTGGTCGGCCTGGCCGACGGCACCCTGCCCATCCAGCACGTGCTCGGCCCGGACGCGACCGTGTCCGACGAGGCCGCGCTGGAGGAGGAGCGCCGCCTGCTCTACGTCGGCGTCACCCGGGCGCGCGAGCACCTCCAATTGTCCTGGGCGCTGGCCCGTTCCGCGGGCGGGCGCAAGGTGCGCCGGCGCTCCCGGTTCCTGATCGGCCTGGTCCCCGACGATTCCCCGGCCTCGCGCATCGCCACCCACACCGCCGAGCGGCCCAGCGGTCCCAAGCGGGTCCACCCGACCTGCCGCATCTGCGGCCGCCCGCTGCTCAACACTCAGGCCACCATGCTCGGCCGCTGCTCACGCTGCCCGGCCGACGTGGATCCCGAGCTGCTCGAGGCGCTCAGGGAGTGGCGCAAGGAGAAGGCCGAAGAGCTCTCGCTGCCGCATTTCGTGGTCTTCAGCGACACCACGCTGACCGCGATCGCCGAACAGCGTCCGGCCGACGATCGGGCCCTGGTGGCCATCCCCGGCATCGGCGCCAAGAAGTTGCAGACCTACGGTGCGGACGTGCTCGCCGTTGTGAGGTCGAAAACCGCAGGTCAAAAATAGGTTGTGCGTATCTGTATGGATACCTAATGTGGTTCAGGTGCACAGGGGAAGACCCCGCGCGCACCGAGCACTGATCGCAAACGAGTGAAGGAGGGAGGCAGACCAATGAACAGCAACGCAGGCATCGCGACGACCGGCATCACCGCCGGCCGCGTCAGCATGGCGTCAGTCATGTCCGTTGCGCCCGTCTCCCTGGGGATCCTCGCTTCGCAGGGGATTCGTATGTCCGGCGTGAGTGGCGATCTTGGTCTTCAGGTCTTTGCAAGCAAAGCCCAAGCGGATCAGCAGATCGTGATCAAGCAGGACAAGCCCGAGGGCAATTGGTACCCGGCAACCGCAGTCGTTGACACCGTCACCGGCTCGGCCGTCGAAACCGTCACAGGCGCAACCGGATCCGAGCGACCGGTGCATCTGCTGGCAGCCCGCCCCAACACCACCGACCCAGCGTCCGTGAACAGGAGTCGACACCGAAGTCGACTCAGGTAGGGATCACCTCCCAGACCTCCTGGCCACGGATCGCGACAGACGCGAAACCGTGGCCATAGTTTTATCGGCCTCCAGCCACCGGCACCGGTTTCGCGAAACCTACGAACGACCGATGCACGAGCTGAAGGAGAACGACGTGTCCACCACGGTCATCCGTGAACGAGTGACATGCCGCAACACCGTGGCCAACACGACCGCCCGCACCCGCCGGGCCGTCACCATCAATGTCCCCTGCCGCGCCGGCAACCCCGACCTGTGGTTCGCCGAGTCTCCGGCCCAGCTGGAAGAGGCCAAGGCGCTGTGCGCCAGCTGCCCGATCCGTCAGGGCTGCCTGTCGGCCGCCCTGGATCGTGCCGAGCCGTGGGGTGTCTGGGGCGGTGAGATCTTCGACCAGGGTGTCGTGATCGCCCGCAAGCGCCCGCGTGGCCGCCCGCGCAAGGTCACGGTGGCATGACCGCCCCGGCTTCCGGGGGAATTGAACGCATACGACCCGCTTACCTCGAGGTAGGCGGGTCGTTTTGCGTGTGGGGGCAGTACTACGAAGCGGCGCGGCGGGTTTCGGCGTAGCCGGGGACCCAGTCGTTCATCAGCTTCATGAAGGGGACTTCGGCGTCGAGCTGGGCGCAGATGCCGACCGAGCCGCCCAGGACCCGGAAGATCATCACGTGTTCGGCCGGAAGTTGCAGGGAGCGGGCCGTTTTCATCATCTCGGCATTGGAGATGTCGGTGGCCTTGCCCGCGACGCGCTGCATCCAGCGGCGGGTGAAGTGGAAGGTCTCGGTCTTGATCGGGTCGGTGAAGGGGCGGAGATAGTCCTGAATCTCCTGGATGCTCACCGTCCTTCCGGGAATGACCCAGCCATGGTCGTGCAGCAGGGCCACCAGTTCGTCGAAGCGCTCCTCGACCTCCAGCGCCACCAGTTCACCCAGGACCTTGGGGAAGCCGTTGGGCAGCGGCGCGCAGGCGCCGTAGTCGATGACCGCGAGCCGCCCGTCCTCGAGCATCATGAAGTTGCCCGGATGCGGGTCGGCGTGCAGCAAGCCCGCGATGGCCGGTGAGCTGAAATGGAATTCGCCCATCAGCGCCGCCACCCGATTGCGCAGCTCGACCGTCCCCTCCGGATCGGCCATGCCCTGCTGGATGATTCGCGAGACCGGGGTGGCATTGTCGAGCCACTCGGTGACGATCACCTTCGGCGCGCTGGCCACCACCTTCGGCACCAGGAAGCGTGGGTGCCCGTGGAACGCCTTGGCGAACTGGCGCTGGTGCCCGCCCTCGATCCGGTAGTCCAGCTCCTCCTCGGTGCGCTCGCTGATCTCGGCGAGGATCGGCTTGATCTCCGCGCCGGGGATCAGCGCGCCCATCATGCCCGCCATCCGATTGAGTGTCTTGAGATCGGCGCGCAGCGCCTCGTCGGCGCCCGGGTACTGCACCTTCACCGCGACCGTCCGGCCGTCGGACCAGACCGCCTTGTGCACCTGGCCGATGCTGGCCGAGGCGGTGGGCTGGTCGTCGAAGTCCCGGAACCGTTGCCGCCAACCGGTTCCCAGCTGCTGGTCGAGCTGCCGGTGCACGGCCGCGACCGGCATGGGCGGCGCGGCGGCCTGCAGCTTGGTGAGCGCCTCGCGGTAGGGCTCGCCGAACTCCTCGGGGACGGCGGCCTCCATCACCGACAGCGCCTGTCCGAACTTCATGGCCCCGCCCTTGAGCTCTCCGAGCACGGCGAACAGCTGTTCGGCGGCCTTCTGATTGAGCTCGGCGTTGATCTCCTGCTTGTCTCCCCCGGCAAGTTTGCGGCCGAATCCGACGGCCGCCCGCCCTGCGATGCCGAGCGGAATCTTGGCCAGCTTGGCATTGCGGGAAGAGCGCTTGCTCACAATCTCTGACACGTTCCCATCATGCCGATGTCCCAGACGGTCCGCCATGGGATTCGGGTGTTCTGCCGGGTGACGAGGGGGAGTGGTTTCCATCACACCGCCGCATCCGCGCCGCAACCGCAGTCGGGATGCGGCGTCCAGGTCCGCCGATCCAGCCGCGCGGTGTCCGGGTCCCACTCCAGGGTGGCGTTCAAACTCGCCGGTGGCCGCTCCGCGCGGCCGCGTGCCACGGTCTCGATCTCGCGCAGCGCCAGCGCCGCGGTGAGCACGGCCACCGCCGGCGAAGCGCACCCGACCCGCCCCAGCAGCTGTGCGGCCAGTTGCGGCCACGCCGGTTCGGCCGCCGTGCGGTACAGGTCCGCACAACGCAGGCAAGCGGTTTCGCCCGGCAGCACCAGCGGGCCGACGATCCCGGCCCCGTCACGGATCCGCACCGGCAGGTGCGGGACGCGCGCCCGCATGAGGTCGGCGACCAGCGCCGGATCGGGCACCAACGTGTCGGACAGCACCAGCAGATCCGGCCGCTCCGGCCAGGGCTTCCCGCTGCCCGGCGCATCCGCCCGCCCATGAGAGTGCTTGGCCCGCAACCCGATCCGCTGCAGCCCATCCAGCAGTGCATCCGCCAACGGCCCGCGCCCATGCACCCGCACCGTCCGCAGCCGGCTCCGCGGTTCCGCCGCCAGCAGCCCGGCCGCCGCCAGCTCCCCCAACAGCGTCCGCACGTCCTCGACCGCGAACCCCAATTCCCGCGCCTGCCAGAGGATCTCCGCCTCGGTCCGCGACCCGTCGAGCAGCCGCACCAACGCGGGCCCCGATTCCACGGGACCGGGCGGTCGCAGAATCACCGCCCGCTCCGGACTCCACCCCAGCTGCACCGCCCCATTCGGCCGCACCAGCACCGTGATTCGAGGATGCAACATCGGTCCACGGGTGAACGTGGTCGCCCCGTGTGGAGACGTCGTCGCCGTGCGCGTGGAAGCGGCCGTTGCTGCTCGTGGGTGCGCTGCCGTTGGCGTGCGCGGGGGAGTAGCCACTGCCGCCCCTGAGGGAGCCGCCGTTGCCGTTTTTGAGGGAGCGGACATTGCAGCTTGCGGGGGAGCGGCCGACGCCGTTCGTGAAGGAGCCGTCGCGGTTCGTGCGGGGGCCGCTGTCGTTGGTGCGGAGGTCACTGCCGTCATAGCGTCAGTCTGCGCGCCCCCGGAAACGCGGAAACCCGCGAAAACGCTTGTTCATCAGCGCTTTCGCGGGTTATCCACAACTCTTATTTCGGGTCTTCCCCATCCGGGGTCCCGGCCTCGGCGTCCCCGCCGCGGGCCTCCTTCTCGGCCCGCTCGCGCGCTTCGGTCTCGGCCAGCTGCGCCAGCGGATCGTCGAACGCCGTGGACCCGCCGCCCAGCACCGAGTCGATGAAGCCCGCCGGGGAGTCCAGGTCGGAGGAGTCGGGCAGCAGGTCCGGGTGGGCCCAGACGCCGTCGCGCTTCTCCAGGCCGGTGTCGTCGGTGAGGCGCCGCCACAGCGCCGCGGCCTCGCGCACCTTGCGCGGCCGCAACTCCAGCCCGACCAGGGTCGCGAAGGTCTGCTCGGCCGGGCCGCCGGTGGCGCGGCGGCGGCGCAGCGTCTCGGCCAGCGCGCCCGCACCGGGCAGCCGGTCGCCCACGGCGTCGGAGACCACGGTCTCCACCCAGCCCTCGATCAGAGCGAGCAAGGTTTCCAGCCGTTCCAGCGCGGCCTTCTGCTCGGGCGTGGTCTGCGGTTCGAAAGTACCTTGGGACAGCAGCTCTTCCAGCTTGGACGGATCCTGCGCGAGCGTCATCGGATCCAGGCCCGCCGCGGCCTGTTCGATGGCCGAGAAGTCCATCTTGATGCCGCGCGCGTAGTCCTCGACCGCACCCAGCACCTGCTGGCGCAGCCACGGCACGTGCGCGAACAGCCGCTGGTGGGCGGCCTCGCGGGCGGACAGGTAGACCAGGATCTCGCTCTCGGGCTGTTCGAGCCCGGCGCTGAATTCGGAGATGGCGGTGGGCAGCAGCGCGGCGGTGCCGGCGGGACCCAGCGGCAGCCCGATGTCGGTGGAGGTCAGCACCTCCTTGGCGAGCTGGCCCAGCGCCTGGCCCAGCTGCGAACCGAAGGCGAGCCCGCCCATCTGGCCCAGCATGCCCATCATCGGCCCGGCGAATTCGCGGGCCTCGGCCGGCAGCGTCGCGGTCCACATGCCCGAAACCTGTTCGGCCACCGGGTCGCAGAGCCGCTTCCAGGTGGGCAGCGTCTCCTCGATCCAGTCGTTGGCGGTCCAGGCGACGGTCTTGCTCGCGCCGGCCGGGAAGGTGGTGGCCGCGTCGAGCCACAGTTCCGCCAGGTGCGAGGCATCGGTGACGGCCTTCTGCGCACCCGCGGAGACCGGCGTGACGCTCGCGCCCAGCTGCTGGCGGGCCAGCCGCTTGGCGATGTCGTAATTGACCGGTCCGGCCTGGGCCGTGCCCGGCTGACCCATGCTGGAGAACATGGCGCCCAGCTGCGAGAGCATCTGGCCGAGTTGCGAGGGATCGAATCCGCCACCGCCCGGGCCGCCCATGGCGAATCCGAACGGGTTGTTCGCACCAGAACCGCTGGACTCGTCGCCGGGCTTGCGCTCCGGGTCGTCGTCGCGATTCGAGAATCCGAACGGGAAATCACTCATACCCACTACGGTACTGGAGCCGCAGATCACACGAACCGCCGAGCGGAGCGCGGCAATGGCCTCGATGACCAGTACCCTTGGCCGCGTGAACCGTCGGATATTCACCCTGCTCGCCGCTCTGATCCCGATTCTGGCGCTGGGTATCGTTGGCAGTGTCGTCACGGTGCCGTTCGTGGCGCTCGGACCAGGGCCGACCTTCAATACGCTGGGCGAATTCGACGGCAAACAGGTGGTCGACGTGCAGGGCGCGGAGCTGAAATCCGCTTCCGGCAATCTCAATATGACGACCGTCTCCGTTCGCGATCAGCTGAATATCTTCGACGCGTTCCGGCTGTGGATCGGCGGCGAACACGGATTGGTGCCGCGCGCCGAGGTGTATCCCCCGGGGCAGACACGTGACGATGTAGACAAATCCAATCAGCAGCAGTTCAAGGATTCCGAGGACTCCGCCGAATTGGCGGCGCTCAACTATCTGAAGCTGCCGACCGCGGTCCAGCTCGCGAATGTGTCCGACGACGGCCCCGCCAAGGATGTGCTGCGCAAGGGCGACGAACTGGTGACAGTGGACGGCAAGCACATCGTCACCGCGAAAGACGTTGTCGCCGCGGTCTCCTCGGTCAAGCCCGGCACCGCCATCGGCGTGGTCTTCCGCCGCGACGGCGTCGAGCAGACCGCTGAGATCACCCTGGCCCCGAGGCCGGACGACTCCGGCAAGGGCTACCTGGGCATCACGCCCGACGAGATCTCCAAGGGCCCGATCAAGGTGGCGTTCAATCTCGGCGAGATCGGCGGCCCCTCGGCCGGACTCATGTTCACCCTCGCCCTGATCGACAAGCTCACCCCCGGCGACCTGTCCGGCGGCAAGTTCGTGGCGGGCACCGGCACCATCGATCCGGACGGCAAGGTCGGACCGATCGGCGGCATCCAGTACAAGATGATCGCCGCGCGTGAGAAGGGCGCCGAGACCTTCCTGGTCCCGGCCGCCAACTGCAACGAGGCCGCGCAGCGCACGCCCGAGGGCCTGCGCCTGGTGAAGGTCGAGAACCTGTCCGGCGCGGTCCAGGCCCTCGACGACATCAATGCGGGCAAGGACGCGCCGACCTGCGGCTGATCCTCGCCCGGCGCGGGGTCAGAACTCGTCGGGGTCGTTCTCGAGGGTGTGCAGCAGCGCCTCGACCAGATTCGGGGCGAGGTTCGGCGCGGTGCGCAGGTCGAGGTCGCCGAACGGGTCCTCTTCCTCCTCGCTGGGCCGCA
The DNA here is from genome assembly GCF_042732555.1 of Nocardia sp. NPDC059764. Classification (NCBI taxonomy): domain Bacteria; kingdom Bacillati; phylum Actinomycetota; class Actinomycetes; order Mycobacteriales; family Nocardiaceae; genus Nocardia; species Nocardia sp. NPDC059764. The sequence goes on along the minus strand of NZ_JBHWHH010000012.1, from coordinate 56,979 downwards.
CCTGCAGCAGCGACAGCGAGGTGCCGTCGCGCAGCACGCCGACGAACAGCCGGGCGTCGCGGCGTTCGGCGTGGGTGAGCGCCGCCTGGCGACCGGCCTGGTCCGCGGCGTCCCGGTCGGCGAGCAGCGGCGCGATGGCGTCGTCGAGCGACTGCTCGGCGGTCGGTGGCAGCACCACGATCTGCTGCACCAGCACACAGCCCTCGACCGAGGCCGGCCAGCTGGTGGTGCCCAGGAATTCGTCGAGCGCCATGGCGTCGGCCTCGCCGGCGATGTCCTCCGGGAAGGGCTCCTGCGCAATGGGAGTCAGCGCGTCCTTCTCGTCGAGCTGATCCAGCAGCGCGGGCTCGGCGGCGACCAGGTCCGCGGTCGGGACCAGCGCGAACATCTGCGGCGGCCGGTCCCAGCCCTCACCGTCGACATACTCCGCGACTTCCCGAATGCACCGGTACAGGGCCGACGCCGCCCACTGCTCTGGATTCACCCGGTCATCCTCGCATCTCGTGAATACCTGTCCGACGCGGCAGGTGTTGGGCCGCGCGGCGGGCGTTTTACGTAGAGTGGGGCGCGAACGGTCCCCTGGGACCAGCTCGCATCATCGGACTGCGACGTTCGGCGCCGGTTTCCCGGCTCGGACGTCGCCGGACCCTGGGAGAGTGGCATCGTGGGCATGCGCCCCCCGACCGGCTTACCTTCGCTGTCGCGACGCAGCCGCATTCTGCTCGTCACGGCCCTGGTGCTGGCCGCCCTGTTACTGGTCGGGCCCCGGCTGACCGACGCCTATACCAACTGGTTGTGGTTCGGGGAGGTGGGGTTCCGCAACGTCTACCACACCGTGCTGCTCACCCGGGTGCTGCTGTTCCTGGTGGTCGCGGTGGTCGTGGCGGCGATCATCTGGCTGGCACTGCTGCTGGCCTACCGCACCCGGCCGGTGTTCGTGCCGGTGAGCGGTCCCGGCGATCCGATCGCCCGCTACCGCACCACGGTGATGAGCCGGCTGCGTCTGTTCGGCCTGGGCATCCCGGTGCTCATCGGCGTGCTGTCGGGTCTGGTGGCGCAGTCGAACTGGGTGACGGTGCAGCTGTTCCTGCACGGCGGCTCGTTCGGGGTGCAGGACCCGCAGTTCCATCTCGACGTCGGCTTCTACGCCTTCGACCTGCCGTTCTACCGCATGGTGCTGAACTGGCTGTTCGTGGCGGTGGTGATCGCGTTCTTCGCGAACCTGGTGGCGCACTACGTCTTCGGCGGGCTGCGGCTGTCGGGGCGGGAGGGCACGCTGAGCAATTCCGCGCGGGTGCAGCTGGCGATCCTGGCCGGAATCTTCGTGGCGCTCAAGGCCGTCGCCTACTGGTTCGACCGGTACGCGCTGCTGTCGAGCACCCGCAAGGAGCCGACCTTCACCGGCGGTTCCTACACCGATATCAACGCGGTGCTGCCCGCCAAGCTGATCCTGCTGTCGATCGCGGTCATCTGCGCCATCGCCTTCTTCGCCGGAGTCGTGCTGCGCGACTTGCGCATTCCGGCCATGGCGGCGGCGCTGCTGGTGCTGTCCTCGGTGCTGGTGGGCGCGGTGTGGCCGCTGCTGGTGGAGCAGTTCTCGGTGCGCCCGAACGCGGCCACCAAGGAGCGCGCCTACATCGAGCGCAATATCGACGCCACCCGCGCGGCCTACGGGCTCACCCCGGACAAGGTCGAGTACGTCAACTACAAGGGCGTCGCGACCAATGAACAGGTCAGCTCGCCCGCCGACCAGCAGACCATCAAGAACATCCGCCTGCTGGACCCGAACCTGCTGACCCAGACGTTCATTCAGCGCAACCAGCAGCTGCAGAACTTCTACGGTTTCCCCGACCCGCTCGACATCGACCGCTACACCGTCAATGGTGAACTGGGCGATTACGTGGTGGCGGCGCGCGAGCTCCAGCCGCAGAACCTGTCGGAGAACCAGACCAACTGGCTCAACAAGCACACCGTGTACACGCACGGCAACGGCTTCGTGGCCTCGCCGGCCAACAAGGTGAACGCGGCCCCGCCCAAGGAATCCCAGCAGGCCGGGCAGAGCGCGGGCAGCGATTCCAACGGCGGCTACGGCTATCCGGTGTTCACCGTCGGCGACATGTCCACGGTCAGCGACCTGATCACCAAGAAGGCCGGGCTCAAGGAGGCCATCCCGGTCGACCAGCCGCGCATCTACTACGGCGAGCTGATCGCCAAGAGCGACGCTGACTACGCCATCGTCGGCGCCAACGGCCAGTCCCCGCGCGAGTACGACACTCCCACCGACCAGTTCACCTACGCCGGTGCGGGCGGCGTGAAGATCGGCAACTGGTTCAACCGGATGGCCTTCGCGGCCAAGTACGCCGAGCGCAACATCCTCTTCTCGGGCGCCATCGGCTCCGATTCGAAGATCATCTTCAATCGCAGTCCGCGGGAACGCGTCACCAAGGTCGCGCCGTGGCTGACCGCCGACGGCAATGCCTACCCGGCCGTGGTGAAGGGCCGCATCGTCTGGATCGTGGACGCCTACACCAGCCTCGACAACTACCCGTACGCGCAGAAGACCCCGCTGGACGGCGCGGTCGAGGACAGCATCGACCAGGCCACGGGGCGTCTACTACCGCGCAAGGAAGTCTCCTACATCCGCAACTCGGTCAAGGCGACGGTCGATGCCTACGACGGCACCGTCACCCTCTACGAGGTGGACAAGAAGGACCCGGTCCTGCAGGCGTGGATGGGGGTGTTCCCGAACTCGGTGAAGCCGGAGAGCGAGATCTCCGACGAACTGCGGTCGCACTTCCGCTACCCCGAGGACCTGTTCAAGGTGCAGCGCGAGATGCTCGCCAAGTACCACGTGGACGATCCGGTGGAGTTCTTCAACGGCAACGCCTTCTGGTCGGTCCCCAATGATCCGACCCAGGAGGGTGCGGCCAGCAGCGCTCACCAGCCGCCGTACTACGTGCTGCTGGGCGATCCGAAAACCGGTAAGTCGCAGTTCAATCTGACCAGCGCCATCGTGGGCTACAAGCGGAACTACATGTCCGCCTACCTGCAGGCGAATTCGGATCCGGCGAACTACGGCAAGCTGACGGTGCTCCGATTGCCCGCGGATTCACAGACCCCGGGCCCGGGTCAGACGCAGACGTCCATGACGACGGCCGATCAAGTGTCGAGGGACCGGAACCTGTTGACGGGCGGCAATGTCAACAAGATCAAGTACGGCAATCTGCTGACCCTGCCGGTGGGTGACGGCGGCATCCTCTACGTCGAACCCTGGTATCTGGAACGCAATACCGGCGGTCCGAACGCGCCGTCCTTCCCGCAGCTGGTGAAGGTGCTGGCGAGCTACCGCGACAAGGTCGGCTACGGCGCGACGGTCAAGGAAGCCCTCGACCAGATCCTGCCCGCCGCGGGCAATGCCGCGACCGATCAACCGGGACAAGCGGTTACACCGCCCACCCAGGGTGCGACGCCGCCGGCCAATCCGCCTCCGCCGACCGGATCCGCCGGTAAGGACGCGGCGGTGAAGCAACTCGACGACGCGCTGCGGCAGGTGCAGGACGCGCAGAAGTCGGGCGATCTGGGCGCGCTGGGCAAGGCGCTCGAGCAGTTGCAGACCGCGGTGAACAACTACCAGAAGGCCGGTAGCTGATCCGTTGACGTGAGAGGCGCTGTCATCCGTTGGATGACCGCGCCGGTCGCTGTTCGCGCCACGGCAGTTACTGTCGCACAATAAGAATTATTGCCTCGAAATAGCGAAAGGTGCCGCGTCGCCATTGACGCAGCACCTTCCCACATCTTCCGGAAAAGGAAGGAGATTCGGGCTACTTGCCCCAGGTCTCGATGAGGCCGGCGTTCGAGGCGAGGATCTGGTTGTACTGATCCTGCATGCCCAGCTGCTCGGCGACGGTGTTGGCGACGCCCTTGGCCTGGTCGATCACGGCCTGGCGGTCGGTGGGGGCCGCGGGGGCGACGGGCGCGGGGGCCGCGAGCTCCGGGGCGGGCTCGGGCTCGGAGACGCCCGCGCGCAGGTACTGGCCGCAGACCGGCCAGGCGCCGACGCCCTGGGAGGCGAGCACGTTCTCGGCCACCCGGATCTGCTCGGCCTTGCTGGCGCTGGCGGCGTTGCCGGAACCACCGTTGGCGGCCCAGGTGCTCTGCGAGAACTGCAGGCCGCCGTAGTAGCCGTTGCCGGTGTTGATGCCCCAGTTGCCGCCGCTCTCGCACTGGGCGACGCCGTCCCAGTCGTGGGCCGGAGCGGCGGAGGCGGTCGCTGTGAAGCCGAACGGGACGGCAACAAGTGCGCCGGTGACGGCGGCGAGGCCGAGGGCGCGGGTGTTGATCTTCCGGTTCTGTTTCATGTGTTTTTCCCTCCCTGTGCCGACCGGCCCGGCGCGGATGCTCCGCCGTGTCCCTGTCCCCAGGAGTCGGGGTGCTCGACCGCGGGACAGGGTTTCCGGAGTGCAGCGGTTCGAGTCGGAGCCCATCGCAGGTTTGGTCCGGGCCGCGACTGACGATAACGAGAAAATCTCGACAGATCACGTCTTGATAACTTAAGAATTGCATGAAGCGAATGACTGGAAAATCGGCGTTGATGCAGGTTGGCTATGCTGCAAATGCCGAACCAGAGCGGTCTGTTATCTCATCGTGATGTGACTCGAATCACCGGGAATTTGTGACACCGGTCACGTTTCTGGCGTATGTCAACGGCCATACACGTGCGCGAGGCTCTCAAATGGAGGATTTTCACTCCAATTACTCCGCTTGATGGGCAACCGTCCGGTCCGATTCGCTGCGCACTCCTCGCTCGGCGCGCCCGCACCCCGCAAAATCCCGCCTGACCACCCGATTTGGTGCATCTGCTAGCCCGTGTGTAATGTTGTGTTCACCGACGCGGGGTGGAGCAGCTCGGTAGCTCGCTGGGCTCATAACCCAGAGGTCGCAGGTTCAAATCCTGTCCCCGCTACAAACGAGGGCGGTCCTGACCGGTAGGTTTCAGGACCGCCCTCAACTTTTATCGAGGTTTCTGGCAACGAATTTGGCAATCGTCCGGTATGTCGATGCCGAACGGCGCACCAATACTGCGAAATCTATTGCCACCAGGTACGTTCGGGCGGACAACGCGGGACATATGGGACGGTTGCGATCGCTGGGGTGCCAGCCCAGTGATCGCAGGCGGGCGGGATCCCGGACCTCGGGGGATCGAGGGGCAGTCGATCTGGGTGGATGGACCTGTCACAGGCTGCGATTCGGGCGGCGCAATGCACGCAAGGCGACCCCGAGCTCGAGGACCGCTCGGGGGTCGGTGAGGGAACGGCCGGTGACTTCCTCGATGCGGCGCAGGCGGTAGCGGACGGAGTTGGGGTGCAGGAAGAGTTCGCGGCCGGTGTCGGCGGCGGAGCCGTTCGCGGCGTACCAGGTGCGGAGGGTTTGCAGTAGCCGTTCGCGTTCTTCATAGGGCAGGGCCAGAAGGGGGCCGAGCGAAACTCGGGTCATCCGTTCGGCTTCGATCGGTGCTGCCGCGATCAGCATGGCGAGGGGGTCGTCGTCGAAGCGGGCGACGCCGCGGGGGCGGTCGCGTAGACCGGTGAGGGCGAGCCGGGCGAAGTGCAGTGCCTGCGGTGTCTCGGGCAGGGCGTCGTAGGGCGGGCTGATGCCCACGCGGGTGTGATGGGCTCGTAGTGCCTTCAGTGCCGATCGTTCTCGGGATTCGGGTAGGGCGAGTACGCCGATCTGCTGGTCGGGCAGCAATCGCCAGGCCGAGGTGATTTGCGCTGCGTGTAAGGCTATTTCGATGCCGGGTAGGGCCTCACGGCCGGTCGCGGGTGCGTCCGCGGCGACGACGACGTAGCGGCCGGTCGGGGGCAGGCCGAGGATTCGGGTTGCTTCGCCGAGGGTGGTCGGGTCGGCGATCATACCGGTGAACAGGGCCTCGACCAGTACGGAGCGTTCATGTTCGCGTTGCAGTACCAGTTCGGTGGTGGTTTCTCGGTAGGCGGCCGCGACAGCGACAGCGTATTCACCCGACAATGCCCAGACCTCTGCGGCGAGGGCGACGAGCATCGCGTCGGTGACCTCGGGGTGGCGTCGTGAGGCGGAAACCAGTTCGGACCACAGGAATTCGAATCCGATGCGGAAGGCGTGCAGGGTTTCGGCCAGGGGCACACCTTGCTGTGCGCGTAGTCGCCCGGTCTCCTTGGGCGGTTCCGGGTCCACCGGTGCGGTGGTGGTGAAGTGTCGCAGCATCAGAGTGAGATTGCGCGTGCAGGAGGTGCGAATGGTGTCGAAGGGGACCTGCGCCTCGTTGCGGTAGGTGTCGAGTTCGGCGAGGAAGCGCTGGGCCAGCCGCAGTCCGAGGTCGTCGATGGTCGCCAGTAGGAGCCCGGCTACTTCGACGATTGCTTCCGGCGGCGTGGTACGGGGCATTTCTGCAGGTTACCGGTTCGCTGTTGTTGTGGCGAACAGTTGGTGAACCGGTGATGTTGTCCCCGCATCCATGGGAGCGCGATCACATCGATGCGACGATTTCGGCGATGTTTTCGGCACTACCGGAAAGTTGACGATGCGCTCCTTGACCGTGAATCTGCTGCAGTCGGCCCTGCGTGTCCCGGACCGGGTCGCGGTGCGATCGGACGATACGGTCCTGACCTATGCGCAGCTCGAGGAGCGGACCGCGCGGGTCGCCTCGATGCTGCGTGCCGAGGGTGTGACTCCAGGGTCTCGGGTGGCTGTGATGATGCCCAACGTGCCGGAGTTCGCGGTTCTCTACTACGGGATCCTGCGCGCGGGATGCGTTGTGGTGCCGATGAATCCGTTGCTGAAGGCGCGTGAGGTCGCTTACTACCTGACCGATTGCGGTGCGCGCGTGCTGTTCGATTGGAGAAGCGATCCAGGGGAGGGCCCGCCAGGGGCGGCGGTGAGCGGGACCATTGTCCGGACGATCGATCCGACGTCATTTGCCGCCTTGCAGGCGCGGCACGCGCCACGCCATGACAGTCCGGAGGTGGAACTGGATCAGGTGGCGGTGATCCTCTACACCTCGGGGACCACCGGCCAACCCAAGGGAGCGGCGCTGACGCTCGCCGGGCTCGCGCACAACGCCGAGGTGTACGCCTCGACCGTGCAGGAGTTCCACCACGATGATGTGATCCTGGGCTGTCTGCCGTTGTTCCACACCTTCGGGCAGACCTGCGCACTCAATGCCGCGATCTATTGCGGAGCCGCGCTGACATTGGTTCCGCGCTTCGAGCCGGCCACGGTATTCGAGGCGATCGCCCGCGACCGGGTCACTGTCTTCGCTGGTGTGCCGACCATGTACTCCGCGCTGCTGCACGACGCGGTCGCGACGACAGCGGACGTCACGTCGTTGCGGCGCTGTGTATCCGGCGGTGCTTCGCTGCCGGTGGAACTGCTCACCGCCTTCGAGAAGACCTTCGGCTGCGAAATCCTGGAGGGCTACGGTCTGTCGGAGACCAGTCCCGTAGTCACGTTCAACCACGCCGGGCGGCCGCGCAAACCCGGCTCGATCGGTGTGCCGATCCGTGACGTCGAGGTCAAGTTGGTCGATGTGACCGACGGGATCGGCGAGATCGCGGTCCGCGGCCCGAATGTCATGTCCGGCTACTGGAATCGGCCCGAGGCGACCGAGGCCGCGATTCCCGACGGCTGGTTCCGCACCGGCGACCTCGCCCGGCGCGACGACGACGGCTACTACTACATCGTCGACCGCAAGAAGGACATGATCATTCGCGGCGGGTACAACATCTACCCGCGCGAAATCGAGGAGCTGCTCTACGAACACCCCGATGTCGTGCAGGCCGCCGTCTTCGGCATCGCCGACGATCACTTGGGGGAGGAGATCGTCGCCGCCATCGTTCTGAGCGCGGAAGCGAACACCACCGCGGAGGAACTGCAGAGCTTCGTGCGCGAACGCGTCGCTGCCTACAAATACCCCCGCCACGTGTGGCTGCTCGACGAGCTGCCCACCGGCCCCAGCGGCAAGATCCTCAAACGCGCCATCACTCAGCCGTGAAACACGCCGCCACCCTCCATATTTCATCCCTCGAAGCCGCAGGAGCATCCCCATGTCCACCTTCACCAGCAGCGACGGCACCGTCATCCACGTCCGGGAATGGCTGCCGGTCGACCAGGAACCGGTCGGGATCGTGCAGATCGCGCATGGGATGGGCGAATACTCCGCCCGCTACAGTCATCTCGCCGAACGACTCGCCGACGCCGGATACGCCGTCTATGCCCCGGACCATCGCGGGCACGGCCATAGCATTACGGGCACGCCCGGCGACCTCGGCGAGAACGGGTGGAACTTACTGGTCGAGGACCTTGTGACACTCACCAGGCTGCTGCGCGTCAAGCACACCGGGATTCCCGTCGTCCTGTTCGGACACAGCCTCGGATCCTTCGCGGTTCAGCAGTACATTCTCGAACACTCGGGCCTCGTCGACGATGTCGTGCTGTGCGGTACCACAGCGGTCGACCAGCTGTTCGCCATGATCGCCGAGGCAGATGGAGATCTGCTGGGGCTGTTCAATGCCCGATTCCAGCCCACACGCACGACGGCCGACTGGATCAGTCGTGACGAGGCGCAGGTCGACGCGTATGTGGCACATCCGTGGTGCGGGTTCGATCTCGACCCGGCCAACATGACGCTCTTGGCAACGGTTGCCGCCGAACGGCTTTCGAAGCCGACAACCGTTCCCACCGATCTACCTGTCTACGTGATGGTGGGTGATCGGGATCCGCTCAACGACAATCTGCGGTTGAGTGATCTGCTGATCGACCGATATCGCGAGGTCGGGTTGACCGACATCACCTACCGCGTGTATCCGGGGGCGCGGCACGAGATCCTCAACGAGATCAACCGCGACGAGGTGGAAGCCGACCTGATTGCTTGGATTACCCGTGTGCCAAGTCCATAATCGTCTGCTGCCCAAAGCATCTCGTAACGATGAGGGCGGAATCGGCCGGACGAGACGATTGTTCATCGCACTCGTCAGCTCGGTCAGGAAGTTCTCGAACTGCCGGAGCTGCTCGGGGAATGCCGGGCAGGACGGCGGCGACCTGCTCGCCGAGCCGGCGGAAGAACTCGTCGGCGAGCTCGTGTACCTCTGTCAACCTGGTCCGCCTAGGCCTGGCCTTCGAGGTCATCGGTCCAGGCGCCCTGGCACTGTTCGCCTTACCGGAGCGACAAGGCTCCCTGGCCCGCCCAGCCATTGGGCGCGCTGGGATCGTGATCTTTGCCGTGGTGGTGCCGATGCTGCCTGAACGTCGCCTCCGGGACCGCGAACAATTGGCACGGCGACCGACCAGCACCCACGCCGATCGGCCGGAATTGGCAACGGATTTGGCAACCGAACCCGGCGAAATCCAGTATGCCGGGTGAAACGACACGGATAGCACGGACGATCGAAACCCCGTTGACCAGCACGGAACGGATTCCGCCGAACACGGCGGGACCGTGCGGGGCAGGTCCTTGTTGGCTCATAACCCAGAGGTCGCAGGTTCAAATCCTGTCCCCGCTACTGCGAAAGGCGGTCCTGGCCAACAGGTTTCAGGACCACCTTTCAACCTTTGTCGAGGTTGGCGGCATCGCCGTTGGCATCACGCCGAAACGGTCATCTCGGTCAGGGTTGGAAACTCAGTGAACAGCTGCTGACCAGGTTCTTTCCGTGGGACAACCTGGGACGAATGGGACTGTGATCGTTGGGTTGCCAGCCCTGTGATCACACGAACTCGTCAGCGTTGCCTCAGGGTCCACGTAGCCCATAGTCGACTGCCGGCGAGAGCGGTTGTGGCGGTGTGAATCTGAGGGCGGAACGTACGGCATCCACAACAACGCAAACTTGCCGTGAACTGCGGGTCTCTGCCGCTTTTTCTGTATTTCGGCGGATCTATCGGCGATAGCCGTGGTGATCGATCCGACTAGCCTATCGTCGCGATTGGTGGTCCAGGGCGCAGATCAGTGGGCCGCGCTGCGCGCGGCTTGGTCGATCACGTTAGCGACAAGGTCAGGGTGGGAGACTGCGACCGCATGGGAAGAATCGACTTCTGTGACCTGTGCGTGTGCGCGCTCGGCCATGAACCGCTGGGCGGCCGCGGGGATGTTGAGGTCCTGGGTAGAAATCACGTCCCAGCTGGGTTTTTCGGTCCACGCGGCGGTGGTTGCTCGCTCTTCTAGGGCGGTTTGGGTGATCGGGCGTTGCGTGACAGCAGCCAAAGAAGTCCGGTCGGTGGGGACGTCGGCGGCGAACTGGTCGTGGAATCTGTCCTGGCGGATGTAAAGGTCCGTGCCGATCGTGGCGCCTGAGGAGATGATGGGAACCGGCGTCAGGGCTTCGGCCAGAGTGGACCCGGGGAACCTGCTGGAGAGTTCGGCCGCGCTTTCGCCCGGGGCGGGCAAGAAGGCAGCGACGTAGACCAGTGCTTTCACCTGGTCGAGTCCTGCCGCAGCGGCACTGATGACCGAGCCGCCGTAGGAGTGGCCGACCAGGACTATGGGGCCGTCGAGAGATGTGAGCAGACTACGCAGGGCGTCCGCGTCAGAGGCGAGGCCACGCAATGGGTTTGCGGGCGCGACTACGGGATAGCGGTTCTTGTGGAGGATGTCGATGACGTCATGCCAGCTCGATCCATCGGCGAAAGCGCCGTGCACCAACACGATTGTCGGTTGCGCAACGTCTTCGGTCGGCACGGCCTGGATGCTGGTAGTTGATGCGATGGCGGCGCTGCCGACGCCAATCGCGATGACGGTTGTGATCGCCGCGCCCGGCCAAGTCGTGCGCGGAAACCGCAGGCGTTGAAAGATGGTCATTTCCCAACTTCTTTCGATGAAAGTTTCTGTGTGGCAGTCTGTTTACGGTCGAGTTGTCGCCTGCACAGCGGCGAGGATCGATGCGGTCACCGCATCTGGCTGTGAAACGCTGAGCGCATGCGATGCCCCGGGGACTTCGTGGGTCGCCTTCGCATTGGCGCGGTGGGCCATGAATCGGTGCAAGGCGACCGGGATGTTGAGGTCGGCGTCGCCGAAGACGAACCACGAGGGGATCTCCTGCCATGCGGGGGTGCTGGTGTGCAGGCCTGCGGTGAGCGCGATCTCGGTGACCGGTCGCTGGGTCGCGCTCATTACGGCCGCCCGGCTTCTGGGTACGTCGGCGGCGAACTGGAGATGGAATGCCTTCGGCCGGATGGCGAATTCGTTGCCGCCCTGGCTGATCGGATAAGCGGTGAGCGCCTCGCCGAGAGTGCTGCCAGGGAATCTGTTGGACAGCTCGAGAGCTGACTCCCCAGGTGCTGGCGCGAACGCGCAGACGTAGACGAGGCCGGCGACCTTGTCGTGTCCGGCGGCGGCCGCAGTGATCACCATGCCGCCGTAGGAATGGCCCACGAGGATTATGGGTGTGTCGATCGTCGCTAGGACATCACGCAGGTAAGCGGCATCGCTTGGCAGGCCGCGCAGCGGGTTGGCGAGCGCGACGACCTCGAGATTGCGGTCGTGCAGTCGCTCGATCACGCCGGACCAGCTCGCGGATTCGGCGAAGGCGCCGTGGACGAGGACGATTGTCGGTTGCTCGGTCATCGTTGGTTGTCTCCTGTCGAATATCGGTGGAATGCGTTGCGGAGCATTTGGATTGCCTGATTGATGGCGGCACTCGACGCCGCTGTCCCGCGTACCGGGTTCAGCATCATGAAGTCGTGCAAAGTGCCGTTGTAACGAGTGCTGGTGGTGTGCACACCGGCGGCGACGAGCTTGCGTGCGTACGCCTCGCCCTCGTCTCGGAGGACGTCGTTCTCGGCGACGAGCAGGAATGTCTCGGGCAGACCGGTCAGGTCCTCGAGGTGGGCGCGCAGCGGCGAGGCGGTGATCTCACCGCGCTTTTCCAGTTCAGGTAGATAGGCATCCCAGAACCAAGCCATGGCTTTGGCGGTGAGGTTCGGGCCGTCGGCGAACAGGTGATAGCTCTCGGTGGCCTGGCCGGCGTCGGTGACCGGGTAGTACAGGGACTGGTGGATGAAGGTCACGTCGCCACGCTGTTTGGCGAGAATTGTCACCGCGGCAGCCATATTGCCGCCGACGGAGTCTCCGGCCACCGCTAACCGGGATGCGCTCAGACCGTGCTCGGCACCGTGCTCGGTAATCCACCGAGCGGTGGCGTATGCCTGCTCGATGGCGGTCGGGTAACGCGCCTCGGGTGAGCGGTCGTATTCGACGAACACGACCGCGGCGTTTACGCCGATGGCCAGCTCGCGGACGAGCCGGTCGTGGGTGTGCGCGTCACCGAGTATCCAGCCGCCGCCATGGATGTAAAGAATTGTTGGCAAGGGTTTTTCAGCACCGATGGGTCTGACGATGCGAACCCGGACCTCGTCCGCCTCGGTGGGAAGAGTGACCCACTGCTCGTCTATCGGCGGTTTCTCGATGGGTGCGGCCTGGATCTCGTCGAGCACTCTCCGTGCGCCCTCGGGGCCGAGTTCGTATAGGAATGGGGGCTGAGCGGCGGCATCGGCGAACTGTTGTGCCGCGGGTTCGAGGATCGGTTCGTTCATTGCATCGCTTTTCCGTGATGGCATGTGATCAAGGACCCGGAAACGGTGCGCATTCGTGACGAGTGCGCTTGAAATAACTTGTCGCGCTGGCTATCCGGTCGATATTGCGGTCTCCGTGTGGGAGGCCGTGGTATGTCGTTCACGAATGGACACCGATTTGGCGTCCTCGGTGAGCAGACGTTCCAGAGGGGCTACCTCTCCGCATCTAGCGGCGGAGAGGAACACCTTCATCAGTTGGTCGCAAGCCACCCGCTGTACCGGTAGCTGCTTCGGCTTTTCCAGGTGTGCACGAGCTCGTCGCGCCAGTTGCCGGGCGCCGGCTTCGCTGATTCCGAGACGCTCGGCGATCTCGCGAAACGGATAGTCGAAGGCTTCGCGCAGGACGAAGACCGCGCGTTCGGTCGGCGACAAGCGTTGCAGGAGAAGTGCAACCGCGCGTTCGAGCTCCGCGGACCGTTCGCTGAGCAGTGAAGGGTCCTCGGCGGTAACCGCCTGCCCCGGAAGCCAGTGATCGACCGGTATTTCGCGCCGGGCACGAGCCGAGCCGGCGGCGTTCAGGGACACACGGGTGGTGATCGTCACCAGGAAGGCCACCCGGTCCCGGACCTGCGAGCGGTCGGCGCTCTGCCAGCGCAGCCAGACATCCTGTACGACATCCTCGGCGTCGGCCACCCGTCCCAGCATGCGATAGGCGATACCGAATAGGCGTGGGCGCAGCCCATGGAAGTCCGCTGCCGATCCGCTGGCTGCACATGCTGGTTCAGACTGGATGTCAGGTCCGGGAATGACGGTCGTGATGCTCGTCGGGCGCATGGGATCGTCCTTTCGTGGTGACCTCGATCGCTCATCTGGTCCGGCGATCGACCGCACGGCTGCTGATAACCGCGAATCCACCGTCGCTCGCAGCGACTGCCGATCGCGCCCTTGGAGATCCCGGGCGAACCCCCGGGCCGGGGAGACCAGGGGCACGTGCCTGCGGTACCCCCGGGTGTCCCAGGGGCACGGGGTGCAGACCCTGTGTTGCCCTGGGCCAGTGGTTATGCGCTGACGGTATGCCCGCTCGGATGGAGGTCGCCCTGGGCGGATCGTCGGATCATCGTCAGGTAGTGGGAAGATGTGCTGGCCCCTTGCGGATTGGGGACTCGACCTTCTTGCGGTGGTGGTGATGTCGGATAGCGATCGGGTGGGCCCGCTGCGCGGCAGACGCAACGAATGCGCACCGCTGGACAAGTTGCTCGCCGACGTGCGTTCAGGTTCGAGCCGAGTGCTGGTGCTGCGCGGCGAGGCGGGTATCGGCAAAACGGCGCTGATCGAATACCTGGTGGGGAACGCGGCGGACTGCCAGATCACGCGAGCCGCCGGTGTCGAGTCTCAGATGGAGTTGGCTTTCGCCGGTCTGCATCAGCTGTGCGCGCCGTTCATGGACCATCTCGATCGCCTACCGCCGCCGCAACGCGAAGCATTGTCGGTTGCCTTCGGATTGAGTTCTGGCGGCGTCCCTGATCGGTTTCTCGTCGGGCTGGCGGTGCTCAGCCTGCTGGCCGAGGCCGCCGAGACGCAGCCACTGTTGTGCGTCGTAGACGACACACAGTGGCTCGATCGGGTGTCCGCGCAGACCTTGGCCTTCGTCGCCCGCCGGGTGCTGGCCGAGCGGGTCGCGTTCGTCTTCGCCGAACGCACCCCCGTGGCTGATCCGGAGCGGGATCCACTCACCGGTCTGCCGGAACTCCAGCTACGGGGTTTACCGGACAAAGACGCTCGTGCACTGCTGGTATCTGCCATTCCAGGGCGGGTGGATTCGGACGTCATCGACCGGATCGTGGCCGAGGCTCGTGGTAATCCGCTGGCTCTGCTGGAATTGCCGCAGGGACTGACCAGCGCGCAACTCGCGGGCGGGTATGCGCGGCCGGACGTGCGACCGGTAGTGACCCAGATCGAGCACAGCTTCCTACAGCGCATCGAGGCGCTCTCGACCGCCGCGCGCCGCGTGTTGCTCACCGCGGCGGCCGAACCCTTGGGAGATATGGCGTTGCTGCGGCGGGCCGTCGAACGGCTCGGTCTCGGCGCGGACGCCATGGCTGCCGCGGAGAAGACCGGCTTGATCGAATTCGAGGCGCAGGTTCGATTTCGGCATCCGCTGGTCCGTTCGGCGGCCTATCGTGCCGCGGATCCGGGGGACCGCCGGGCGGCACATCGTGCGCTGGCCGAGGAGACGGATCCTGCCCTCGACCCGGACCGGCGCGCATGGCATCGGGCAAGTGCCACAGTCGAACCCGATGAGCAGGTGGCTGCCGAGCTCGAGCGTTCGGCGGTTCGCGCCCGGGCTCGCGGGGGCGTCGCTGCGGCTGCCGCGTTCCTGCGTCGCGCGACCGGACTGACGCCGGATCCGGGCAGGCGCGGAGCGAGGGCGGTGTCGGCGGCGCAGTTCGCGTTCGAAGCGGGCAGCCCGGAAGCTGCTCTGGAGCTGCTCGCCGCGGCGGAGATGGGACCGCTGGATGCTTTTCAGCGGGCACGGCTGGCGCGCTTACGCGCCCAGATCGTCTTCGCGCGCCGACGCGGCGGCGACGCGTTGCCGTTGTTGCTCGACGCGGCTCACCGGATGCGGGTCCCGTCGCCTGAGCAAGCGCGCGAGACCTATCTGGAAGCGATCGGCTCGGCGGTGTTCGCGGGCAGACTGAACGGTCCCGACGGTGTGCGCCCCGTAGCGGAGCTCGCGCGTGCCGCGCTGCCCGGGGCGGGGACCCGGGCAGTCGATGTCCTGCTCCACGGGCTCGCGGCGCGCTTCGCCGACGGATACGTCGTGGGCGCGGAGCCGATGCGCCGGGCGCTGCGGGCATTCAGGGGAGGGACCGCCGCCGCCGACGACATCATGCGCTGGCTGTGGTTGACCTGGCCCACTGCCGCAGACCTGTGGGACGACGAGACGTGGCACGAACTGACCGCGCAGGCGGTCCGAACCGCAAGGGAGGCAGGAGCTCTCAACTTCCTGCCCTTGGCCTTGACCTACCAGGCGGCGGTGCATGTGCACGCGGGTGAGTTCGATCTGGCTTCCACACTGGTGGAGGAGGCCGAGGCTCTCACCGCGGCGACGGGCAACTCACCGCTCGGCTACACCGCGCTGCTGCTCGACGCCTGGCGTGGCACTGATCCGCGGGCCTCGGTGGCGATCGCGGCGAAGCTCGGACAGGCCGCCGACTGGGGTGAGGGCCGAACGATCGGGACGGGCAGTTATCTGCTCGCGGTGTTGCACAACGGCCAGGGCCAGTACCAGGCCGCTCTGGACAGCGCCGGAAAGGCCTGCGAGCACGATGATCTGGCAGCGGTCGGACATGCGCTCGCCGAGCTGGTGGAAGCCGGGGTGCGGGTCGACGATCGGGTGCAGGCCAGGGTCGCGCTGCGTCGGCTGGAGCGCCGCGCGCACGCCAGTGGCACCGACTGGGCTCTCGGAATGCTGGCGCGATCACGCGCGCTGCTCAGTGAGGGAGAAGACGCCGAAAGATCGTATCGCGAAGCCCTGGAACGACTCTCGCGCACCCGCATCGCCGTGTATCGCGCTCGCACCCACCTGGTGTACGGAGAGTGGCTGCGGCGGGAGAACCGGCGTTCCGATGCGCGTGAGCAGCTGCGCACCGCCTATGACATGTTGCATCGGTTCGGTTCCGACGGCTTCGCCGAACGGGCCCGGCGCGAATTGCTGGCTGCGGGCGAGTCGGTCCGGCGACGTGGTGCCGAAGCCAGCGAAGTCCTGTCTGCGCAGGAGGTTCAGATCGCCCGGCTCGCCGGCGCGGGTCTGACCAACTCCGAGATCGGTGCGGAGCTGTTCATCAGTCCGCGCACGGTGGAGTGGCATCTGCGCAAAGTCTTCGCGAAGCTGAACCTCACCTCGCGAAAAGAGCTGCGCCAGGCCCTGAACAAGTGAGTTCGATAGGTGGCTAACAAGTTTGGCCACCTGGTCGGATCACCATCTCGTTGACCGCCACATGCCGCTCCCGCGTGACGATGTAGGCGATCGCGTCGGCCACATCAGCGGGCCGCAGGGCCGTCATCGGGTCCACGACCGGGCGCGCCACGTCCGGCTTCGTGCCGTGGGCGTCTCGCTCGGTCGAGTCGACAGTGCCCGGCGCCACCACGCTGACCCGTACGCGGTCCGAAAGCAGCTCCTGCCGAAGCGATTCGGTGAAGCCGTTGAGACCGAACCTCGTCAGGCTGTAGACGCTGCCGATCGGCCGTGCGATCCGCCCGGCCAGCGATCCGACGTTGATCAGGTCCGACACCATTCGCGGTGAGGTGGCGGCTGCGTCGATCAGATAGGGGAGGGCGGCGTGCGTGATGTGTACCAACGCCGAGACATTGAGCGAGATCATCCGATCCCATTCCTCGATGGGGGTGTGCAGCGCGGTATCGAGCACCATGAGACCGGCGCTGTTGACCACGACATCCAATCGCCCGAACCGGTCGTGCGCGTCCTCCACCGCTTGGTAGGCCAGCGCGGGTTCGGTGATGTCGGTCGCGACAGCGATGGCTTGGCTGCCCGCGGTAGTCAACTCGCCCGCGAGGCGGTCCAGCCGCTCGCCGCGGCGGGCGAGCAGAGCGATCGCCGCGCCCTCCCGAGCCAGACGACGCGCGGTCGCCGCTCCGATGCCGCTACTGGCACCGGTTACGAGTGCGACGGCGCCGTGCAACGGACGATCTGACATGACTGCCTCACTTCCACGATTCCAGGGCGGTCGGCATACAGCGCCGACACGGTCAGACTCGTCTGACCGGTACCCCGGTGGCACCCGGGACAGTCCCTGGTCTTGGGAGACCAGGGACCGGCGCGGCCGGTCGGCGCCGGTCCTCGTCGTCGGATCCAGTGAGACGGTTCGCTTGTGCGGGCGGCTATTCGGCGTGCGGCAGGGCGTCGCGGAGTTGGCGGCGCGAGGTGATGGAGAGCTTGGTGAAAATCTTGCGTAGATGCCACTCCACCGTCCGTGGGCTGAGAAACAGCCGCGCGCCCACTTCGGGATTCGACAGGCCCTCTCCGACGAGTAGTGCGATCTGTCTCTCCTGCGGCGTCAGGTCGTTCTCGGTGGTCTCGACCGTGCGTTTGCGAATCTTCTCACCACTGGCGAGCAGTTCACGCCGGGCGCGTTCGGCGAAGGCCGCCATGCCGATTGTCACGAACATGTCGTAGGCCGTGCGTAACTCGCGGCGTGCGTCGACACGGCGGGATTGCCTGCGCAGCCATTCGCCGTAGAGCAGATGGGCGCGCGCCAGCTCCGGACGCATCAGGGTGCGTTGCAGCCGTTCGATCGATTCTCGGTAGAGATCGTCAGCGGCCTCGTCGGCGAGCAATGCCCGGCAGCGCGCGAGGATGCCGTGCGACCAATCGGTATCGCCGGCCTCCGCGGCCGCCACCAAGTGGTCGAGCGCCTCGTGCGCGGCCTTGTCGTCCCCGACTCGTGCCGCAGCCTCGATGAGTTCGGGCAGCACCCACACCGAGACGACCAACTGGGCGATGTGGGTGCTGGCCCGCGCCGCCGAGAGTGCCTCCTCGTAGCGGGCCAGTCCGTTGTAGAGGACTGCGGCCGCCCAGTGTGCGGTGGTGACACCGGTCAATTGACCATCGGCGCTGGTTTGTTCGATCGTGGCGGCGATGATCGCCGCGGCCTCGTCCTCCTTGCCCTGCATCGCGGTCAGGATCAAGGTGGTGTATGGCGCGAGCGGTATACCGGTGGCAGCGGCGAGGCCCTCGGATTCGGCGACGATCCCGGCCGCTGCGGTGAAATCTCCGATCAATGAGGTCGCCGCCCCCAACGAGGCGAGGTAGATGGGGAGTTCGGTCAGGATGCCCGCTGCGCGTACCACCTCGGCCGCCCGCGAATACGTCTCGATCATGACCTGCTCGCTCCAGACCGCCGGGCTCAATCCGCATGCCGCCCAACCCCACCCGAGCACGTCGGACGCCGGAAGATCCACGAGTGCGTCCATCGCCCGGCGCAGGGTGGTGATGGCGGTGGCGAGACCTTCGGTGACGAGTAACGCACAGGCCTTCAGAACCAGGTCGATGGGGCGCGGATTGCCCTGTGGCGGTGGAAGTTCGCGGATCTTCTCCGAGATCGCCACCAGATTCGCGGCATCCGCGGCACCCCACGCCGCCGAGCCCCAGGCGAGAAGATACGTCTCGCGAGCGAGATCCATGTCGAAGGATTCCAGCCGCTGAGCCGCAGCCAGCAGGATCGGCGGTGCCTCATTGTTGAACCCGGCGGCCTGTGCGATGCGGCCGCGCACCAATTGGGTTCGGGCACGCAGCAATTCGCTGTCGGCATCGAGGTCGGCGATGTCGGCGTAGCGCCGTGCGGCGGCTGGATCGCCGGCCCGGACACTGGCATCCGCGGCCGCCACCGCACGCTCGGCGCGCCGCGCAAGATCGGTCGTCAGCGCCACCGAACGCTGCAGGAACGCCGCTGCCGCAGCCATTCCACCACGGGCCTGCGCGCGCCCGGCGGATCGTTCCAACTCAGCGGCGACCGTCTCATCCGGTCCGGCAGCCGCCGAGGCCAGATGCCAGGCTCGCCGATCCGGATCAGTCCGGGCATCGGTGACCTCCGCGAGCGCGAGATGCACGGCCCGGCGGTCTGCGTCCTCGGCATTCCTGTAGACGGCGGACCGGACCAGTGGGTGCCGGAAGGTGACACGGACATCGAACGACACCAGCTGGTCGATCTCGTCGTCGAGAGCGGTCCCCGGTGTGACTCCGAGCTTTTCGGCGGCACCCCACACCAAGGCGGGATCGCCGATCGGTTCGGCCGCAGCGACCAGCAGTAGCAGCTGACTCTGCCTGGGCAGCACCGCGATCCGGTCCAGGAAACTGTGCTCGATGCGGGTGGGCAGCGTGTCGGTCTGCAGCAGGCCGTACCCGCCCGCCAGCTGGGTGACCGTGCGCTCGCGCGGCAATTCCAGCAGGGCGAGCGGATTGCCCTTCGCCTCGGCCACGATCCGGTCGCGGATATGAGGATCCAGCCGGGCATGGGTCGTCGACTCCAGCAGAGCCAGGGCCTCGGCCTTGTGCAGACCAGCGACCTCCAATTCCGGTAGACCGAGCAGGTGCTGAGTCCGGACCCGGGCGCCGAACACCAGCGCGACCGACTCCGCGAGCAACCGACGGGCCACAAAACCGAGGACTTGCGCCGAGGCCTGATCCATCCACTGTGCGTCGTCGACCACGCACAGCAGCGGTCCGCTTTCGGAAGCATCCGAGAGCAGGCTCAACACCGCGAGCCCGACCAGGAACAATTCCGGCGGGGTGCCGGTCCGCAATCCGAAGACAGTCTCGACCGCGGCGCGTTGCGGAGCGGGCAACACCGGCAACCGGTCCAGCAGCGGGACGCACAGCTGATGCAGCGTGGCAAACGGTAATTCCATCTCGGATTCCACCCCGACCGCGCGCATCGTACGCAGCGCGGCCCCGGCGTCTTCGAGATATTCCAGCAACGCGGATTTGCCGACTCCGGCCGCACCGTGAACGACCAGGACACGGCTCTCGCCGGACCGGACCGCAGTGATCAATTGATCAAGTGCCGTGCACTCCAGCGCCCTCCCCACCAGTCCCACTGGCCTGCGAAACGCCACCCTGCCCCACCTTCACCGGTCGATCGGTGCTGGAAACTCCCAGCAAACACTCGAAGGTCATCTTGTCTGGAAATTTTTCATTTTGAAAGTCCTGCGCCAGGTGCGAACGGACCACATCTCGACACCGATCGTCGACCCTCGTCACGAATCCGCGAGATGTCTTGTCCTAGTTGCCGACAGACTCCGCCGACTATGCCGAGACGAGGTTCCCGCATGGACATGGGCTATCCGGCCATCGATTCCCTTGACGATCTACGCCGCCATTTGCAGTGGGCGATCGAGCTCGAGCACGCAACCATCCCGCCGTACCTGTGCGCGCTGTACTCGCTCGATCCGACCCGCAATGCCGAAGCGGCGCAGGTGATCAGCGGAGTGTTCGTGGAGGAGATGCTGCACCTGGCACTGGCCGCGAACCTGCTCAACGCCGTCGGCGGGAAACCCGAGCTCGACGCGCCGCACCTGCTCCCGGCCTACCCTCACCCCCTGCCGCACGGGGACCCCTCGATCCAGCTCGAGCTGCTGCCCTATGGCCCTGAGTCATTGGAGCTGTTTCTCGATGTCGAGCGGCCTGCCTCGGCCGCTGCGGTACCGGAAGCAGAGGGCTACCACACGATCGGACAGTTCTACGCCGCCATCGAATCCGGGTTTCGAGAACTGACCGACCGGCTGGGCGAAGATGCGGTCTTCTGCGGCGACCCGAAGCGGCAGTTGCAGGAGATGCATTTCAGCAGCGGTGGGGGACAGGTCATTCCGGTGCATGATTTGAAGTCCGCGTTGGCCGCGCTGTCCGAGATCATCGAACAGGGCGAAGGCGCGGCCCGAACCGAGGTGTGGGACGGCGACAAGGACGTTTTCCATCCCGAGCGCGAACAGGTCGCCCACTACTACCGCTTCGTCGAGTTGAAACAGGGCCGCAGGTTCCACGCCGGGGACACTCCGCAGTCCGGCCCCACCGGCGAGGCGATCGCGAGCGATCCCGGTGGGGTGCTGCCGATGCGACCCAACCCGCGCACCACCGACTACCCCGAGGGAAATCCGGTGCGACTGGCGCAGGAGGAGTTCAACAACACCTACTGCCTGCTGTTGTATCTGCTGGAGGACACCTTCAACGGCAACCCCGGTCAGATGCGGGATGCCGTCGGGGCGATGTACGCACTGAAGTCCCAAGCCCAGGCGCTGATGAAGATGCCGAGCGGCGACGGCCGCACCACCGCGGGGCCGACCTTCGAATACGTGCCGATCGACCAGCGGGCGTGAGCGCGCGAGCGTGACGCCCTCCGGCCAGGTCCGGCCGAGTCGCGAGATAAGAGCGGGAACACCGGGTTTCAGACGGCTCCTCGGAGCATGCGTCAAGCAGATCGTGGCTGGTCCCACCCGCCGCCGGAGACACCCCAACCTAGGAAACACACCATGGCCCTGGCTCAGCAGTTCTCACGTATGCGTGCCCGCCGGGCAGCCGCCCGGACACGCCCCGCGCCCGCGAACCTGCCGCACGTGGTGGTGGTCGGCGCAGGGTTCGCCGGGCGCGCGGCGGCGCGCGGGTTGCTGCGTCGCCTGCACGGCCGCGCACGGATCACCGTCATCGATCAACGCGACCACTTCGTGTATCTGCCGCTGCTCCCGGAGGTCGCGGTAGGCACGATCGAGCCGCGCCGGGTCGCCATCGCCTTGAACCGGTCTCTCCGCGGCGCCGAGTTGATAACGGGCGCGGTCGATCACATCGATGTCGACGCGCGCACGGTTTCCTGGCGCTACGTCGACGGTGGACATGGCCGGACCGGTTACGACCGGCTCGTTGTCGCGGTAGGCAGCGTCGGCAAGTTGCTGCCGATTCCCGGTGTCGCTGAGAATGCGCACGGCTTCCGGAGCATCTCGGAGGCATTGTCGCTGCGCGACCATATGGTGCGACAGGTGGAATTGGCAAGTGTCGCAGTCGATCCGGCGGAGCGCGCGGCGCGGCTGACCTTTGTGACGGTCGGTGCGGGCTACACCGGGACCGAAGTCACCGCACAGGGCGCCGCGTTGACGGCGATGCTGGTCGCAGATCGCCCGAGCTTGGCTGAGACGCCGGTTCGCTGGATGCTGCTCGACCACTCCGCTCGGGTGCTGCCCGAACTCGATTCGCGCCTCTCCGGTGTTGCGGACCGGGTCCTGCACGAGCGCGGCGTCGACGTCCGCACCGGGACCTCGATCTCCGAGGCGATGCCCGGTGCGGTGCGTCTCAGCACGGGGTCCGAGGTGCCGACCCACACGCTGATCTGGTGTGTCGGCGTGCGGCCGGATCCGCTGGTCGCCGCTCTCGGCCTGGCGACCGATCGCGGGCGGTTGGTTGTAGGAACCGATCTGAGCGTGTCAGACCACCCCGACATCATCGCCTGCGGTGACGCGGCGGCCGTGCCGGACGTCACCCGGCATGGCGCCCCGACTGCGATGACCGCACAACACGCGACCCGGCAGGGTCGGCTCGCTGCCCGGAATATCGCCGCTTCCCTCGGTTACGGCCGTGCTCGCCGATACCGACACCACGATCTGGGATTCGTGGTGGAACTCGGTGGCGCGGACGCCGCGGCCAATCCACTGGGTGTGCCGTTGTCCGGCGTCGCCGCCGCCCTGGTGACGCGCGGCTACCACCTGTATGCGATGCCGGGCAATCGGATACGCGTGGCCTTGGACTGGCTCGTCGATGCCTGCACCGGTCGGCAGGCGATCGCGTTGAGCACCATCTCCGCGCGGCCCGAACCGCTCGAGACCACCGCGTCCGTCACGAAATCACCAGCTGTCCTGTCCTCGATACAGGGACATTCCACCGACCTCGAAACAACGCTGCAACGGAAGGAAAGAGCATGAAGATCGTCGTCATCGGCGGTACCGGGCTCATCGGCTCGACGGTCGTCACCCGCTTGGGTGAGCACGGCCACCAGGCGGTTCCCGCCGCGCCCAGCCTGGGCGTGAACACGATCACCGGCGAAGGCGTGAAGGAGGTGCTGCAAGGCGCGGACGTGGTCGTCGATGTGTCGAATTCGCCGTCGTTCGCCGACGACGACGTCATGTCGTTCTTCCGGACCTCGACCACCAACCTGCTCGACGCCGCCGCCGGGGCAGGTGTCGGCCACTACGTCGCCTTGTCGGTCGTGGGCAACGACCGGCTCCCGGACTCCGGCTACCTGCGTGCGAAGGTGGCGCAGGAGAAGCTCATCAAGGCGTCGGGCCTGCCCTACTCGCTGGTGCACGCGACCCAGTTCTTCGAATTCGCCGCGGGGATCGCCGATACCGCGACCGTCGGCGGCGAGGTCCGGCTTCCCGGCGCGGGCGTGCAGCCGGTCGCCGCCGAGGAAGTCGCGGCCCTGGTGGGCAAGACCGCGGCGGGCGACCCGAGCAACGGAATCGTGGAGATCGGCGGGCCCGAAGTGTTCGGTCTCGACCAGTGGATCCGCACCGTGCTGATCGCCCGGTCCGATCCGCGTGAAGTCGTCACCGACCCCCAGGCGCACTACTTCGGAACGGCCTTGCAGCACGACAGCCTGCTGCCCGGTCGGGACGCGCAGCTCGGGACGACGCGCCTCGCGGACTGGCTGTCCCGCAAGTGAATTCCGCACGCGGGCGGGCGCTACCCCGTGGCGCCCGCCGGCGTGGCCTCGTTCGAGTTCGAAAGGAATGAACCCCATGGTCGACTCTTCGACCGAACGACAGTTCGCGACCTCGGTGCTGGTGATCGGCACCGGCGGCGCCGGGCTGCGCGCCGCCATCGAGCTGGCCGAGCGCGGCGTGGACGTCCTCATGGTCGGCAAGCGGCCGAAGGCCGACGCCCACACCACGCTGGCGGCCGGCGGAATCAATGCCGCGCTGTCGACGATGGACGCCGAGGACAGCTGGCAGCAGCACGCGGCGGACACGATCAGCGAGAGCTATCTGCTGGCCCGCCCCGACACCGTGCGCATCGTCACCGAGAACGCCGCCCGCGGCATCGAGGATCTCGAGCGGTGGGGGATGCCGTTCGCACGCGAGGCCGACGGGCGAATCTCGCAGCGGTTCTTCGGCGCGCACACCTATCGGCGGACCTCGTTCGCAGGGGATTACACCGGTCTGGAGATCCAGCGAACCCTGGTGAATCGGGCTGCGCAGCTGGGTATCCCGATCATCGACACGTGCTACGTGACCCGAATCCTGGTGCACGACAACGTCGTATTCGGCGCGTACGGATTCGATCTGGAATCGGGGCAACGCTACGGGTTCCGGGCCGACGCGGTGATCCTGGCCGCCGGTGGGCACACCCGGATCTGGCGGCGCACCTCCTCGCGCCGCGACGAGAACACCGGCGACTCCCTCCGTCTGGCCGTCCTCGCCGGCGGCCGGATCCGCGATCCCGAGCTGGTGCAGTTTCATCCGTCCGGGCTCATCGAACCCGAGAACGCCGCCGGGACACTGGTTTCCGAGGCCGCCCGCGGCGAGGGCGGGATCCTGCGCAACGCGGAGGGTGAGCGTTTCATGAAACGCTATGACCCGCGGCGGATGGAGCTCTCCACCCGCGACCGGGTCGCGCTGGCGGCGTACACCGAGATCAAAGAAGGCCGTGGCACCGCGAACAGCGGTGTCTGGCTGGATGTTTCGCATCTGCCACGGGAGACCATCATGCGGCGGCTGCCGCGCGTCTACCAGACGATGCTCGAATTGCAGATGCTCGATATCACCCGCGACCCGATCGAGATCGCGCCGACCGCCCACTACTCGATGGGTGGGGTGTGGGTGCGTTCGGAGGACCACGGCACCGGCGTCGAGGGCTTGTACGCCATCGGCGAGGCTTCCAGTGGATTGCACGGTGCCAATCGGCTCGGTGGCAACTCCCTGATCGAACTGCTCGTTTACGGCCGCATCGTCGGTGAGGAGGCGGCCCGGTATTCGGCCGAGCTGTCGATCCAACGGCGATCCCACGGCGTGCTGGCCGAGGCCCGCGCCGAGATCGACATGTTGCTGGCGGCCGATGGCCCGGAGAATGTGAGAGCGCTGCAGCGCGCACTGCGCAACACCATGACCGAGCACGCCGGTGTGGTCAGGGACGAATCCGGCATCCGGAAGGGGCTTGCCGAGCTCGACGAGATCGAGGACCGGATCGCGGACATCGGAGTGCACCCCGATGCGGCCGGTTTCCAGGATCTGGCACACGCGTTCGACCTGAAGTCCTCGGCACTCGCGGCGCGAGCCACCTTGGAAGCCGCGCTGGAACGAAGGGAGACACGTGGCTGTCACAACCGCTCGGATTACCCAGCACTCGACCCGGAGCTGCGGGTGAACCTGGTGTGGTCGGGTCCGGGCCGACTCGAGCGCGAGGAGATCCCCCCGATTCCTGAGGAGATCGCTCGGCTGATGCGCGATGTCTCGACCGACGGGAAGCTGGTCGAATAGTCGTATGACGAGCACGCCCACGGACGCGGGCCTCGACCGAGCCCTCGACGACTTCTCCGACCTCAAGCCACGGTTGTTCGGCATCGCCTACCGCATGCTCGGCGCGGTCGCCGACGCCGAGGACCTCGTCCAAGACGTGTGGGTGAAGTGGCAGTCCTATCCGGACCGCGTGTCGGTGCGGGACCCGGCGGGCTTCCTGATCACCATGACCACCCGGCTGGCGATCAACGCCACCCAGACCGCACGCGTGCGTCGCGAAACCTATATCGGCCCTTGGCTTCCCGAACCGGTGGACACCGGCTCCGATCCCGCACTGGGGGCCGAGCGAGCCGCGGCGCTCGAGACTGCGGTCCTCGTCGTACTCGAGAAGATGACCCCGACCGAGCGGGCGGCCTTCATTCTGCGGGAAGCGTTCGACTATCCCTACGACCGGATCGCCGAGGTCCTCGAGGTCAAGGAGGCCGCCGCCCGCAAGCTGGTCAGCCGGGCGCGGCAGGGCATCGATTCCGAGCGGCACACTCCGGTCGACGACGCCCAGCAGCGCCGACTGCTCGGTGCGTTCCTCCGCGCCGCGCGGGCCGGGGACTTCGACGACCTCGAGGCGCTGTTCGCCGCCGAGGTGGCCAGCTACAGCGACGGCGGCGGCAAGGTGCGGGCCTCGCGTATCCCGGTGATCGGGCGGACTCGGGTGGCCCGCTACGTGGCGGCGTTCGCCTCACATTTCTGGACCGGGGCCACCATCGACTGGGTCGACGCCAATGGCCGGCCCTCGGTGCTATTGCGCCGGGACGGATCCGTCTTCGCATGGCTCGCCATCGGCGCGGTCGACGGCGAGCACATCGACCGGATCTTCTGGATGCTCAACCCCGACAAGCTCGGTCGTCTTGCCGCCTCGATCGGACCGGCGGAGGAGTCCACCGCGCAGTGATACGCCCAGGGCCGTCGCGCAGACACCGGCGACGGCCGTCACGGTCAGATTCGGGATCGTTAGGGTAGCGAGCGGCGCGGCGAGCACCGATGCCGCTGCGGTGAAGAGGATTCGGGGATTCGGGCGCAATGTCATTCCGGCATGCGTCACCCAGAGCAGTGCCAGGAACACAGCTGTCGGAATCGCGACGGTGTATCCCACAACCAGCGCCGAACCATTGTGGTCGTCGATGCGCACCGCCACTTCCAGACCCGCGCCGAGCGCGGCGAGCGCCGCGAAGGATGTGTAGTGGCCGTAGCCCCACAGGAACGACCATGTCCTGCGCTGGGCTAGCGCATCGCCGCTGGGCTGCAGTTCGTAGAGCCACCACAGCATGAACAACAACGCCAGACCCGACATCGCGACCAGCACCGGCATCGGCCGCAGGCCGCCGCCGAGAGCGTCGGCAATGCCCGTGGACACCGCGAGCACGCTCTCGCCCAGCAGAATGATCGTGAAAAGCGAGTAGCGCTCGGCGATGTGATGGGGATGCCAGGTGGTTCCGATCGCCCGTTCCGCCCACACCGGAACAGTGAGTTCCGTCAGAACCAGCGCGCCGAAAACCCCCTGTGCCCAGACGTCGTGCAGGACATCGAGTTCGACGGCCAGCAGCCGGGTCAGCCACAGCACCTCGAGTACGGCGATGCCCACCGTGTACCGCAGCGCGGTCGCCCGGCCTGCGGCATCCTCGCGTGCGGCCCGAATCCATTGCGTCGCAAGAGCGCTGCGCATCACCAGGTAGCCAACGGTGATGACGATATAGTCGCCGCGCTCGAAGGCCGCGGGAATTCCCGCGGCCAGCAACAGGACTCCCGCCATCTGTGTCAGGGTGAGCAGCCTGTACGGGACGTCGTCGGTGTCGTAGGACGAGGCGAACCAGGTGAAATTCATCCATGCCCACCAGATGGCGAAGAAGACCTGTAGAAATGGCAACAGAGCCGCGCCCGGATGCCCGGCGGCGACGGCATGCCCGAGCTGTGCCACGACGCCCGTCACCGCGACCACAAAAGTAAGGTCGAACAACAGCTCGAGCTGCGTCGACGCGCGATGCGGCTCGTCGATCGATCGGCCGCGCATCCGAATCCGCAGCGGCACGGCCTTTTTGCTGCCGGTCGGGACCGTGGTCGGTTTCGTGGTCATCGGTGTCGACTCCTGCGATCTGTCGAGGTTTACCACTAGGACAGGGCAGCGGCGACATTCGTGACGAGCAGAGCCGAGGTCTGGTTGTCACAGATCCGGGTCGGCCGTTGTCCTTGCTGTGAAGTCAGTCCACGACAGCACGGGAGGAATCGAGATGACCGACGGATCCCCAGCACCCACCGCTCGGAAAAGCACCTGGGAGACGGCCTTCACCGTCGTGCAAGAGGTGACGCCGCCCTTCGTTCCGGCGGGGGCGCACGCGATGACCGTTGTCATCGCCTACCCGCCCGGGGACCGGGGCGCACCGCCGCACCGGCATCCGGGCGGTCCCGCCTTCGGCTATGTGATCGAAGGCGAGATGCTGTTCGAGCTGGAGGGCGAGCCGCCCCGCGTGATCGGAGCCGGTGAAGCTTTCTGGGAGCCCGGCGGCGATGTCATCCACTATTCGGATGGCAACCACCGCGACGACATCGGACTGCGCTTCGTCGTCACCATGATCTGCGACCCGAACCAGCCGATGCTCACCCTCGTCGACGACGCCGAATTGCTCGCGCGCGCCGACCGCCGTGTCCCGTCCGAGCCGAAAGCCTGAGGAGGAAGGGCATTCCAGTGTCGAAGATCCTGCTGCAGACAACCATCACCGAGAGCCCCGACGACTGGAACATCACCCGATTCTCTTTGCTCGCAGCCGAATTACGCGCCGCAAGCCATCATGTCACCGCCCGCAACCGGCTCGGCCGGGGCGAGAGCGACCCTATTCTGAGTCGGCTCGACACCGTCGATCTCGATCAGCTGTGGCTGCTGGCCGTTGATGTCGGGGACGGTCTCACCGACGATGAATCCAAGGCCATCGTGCGATTCCGTGAGCGCGGTGGCGGGGTGCTCACCGCACGCGATCACGTAGGTGCATCGATTCGGCGGCTGCGCAGCCCATTTCGCGCAGCCGCCCTCGACGGCCGGATGCCTCAGGAAGCGCGGCGTTCGGCGACGACGCGGTAGCTCGCGGATTCCGAGGTGAGGTGAAGTCCGGGATCGTCGAACAAGCGCCGCCGCGAGGTACGCCATTCGGGATTGCCGGTCGCTTTGCCGAGCGCGAGGCCCGATTCCCATTCGGCCACATGGATGAATCGGCCTCGGCAGCATCGGCGAGCGGCCGGTGCAGACGCGAGCGGATGGAGCCCGGCTGGGTCGACATGATCCGGGCGTTCTCGTGGTACGCCTCGACGAAATAGTCGGCTTCGGCGGCCGGCACCGTATAACTCTTGATCACGGTGACCGGTCCGTCGACTCCGGTTTTTGGTACCAAGGATTGGCTCATATCCAAAGGGACAGGCGAGGATTCGTTTCTGTGACGCCTCGCCGCCAAAGAGCCGTCAGCGATCGGCGTTCGATGCCCAGTGCGTTTCGAGAGCCGCCGCGACTTCGGCCGGCCTCTGCAGCACCGTCCAGTGGTTGCAATCGATCTCCTCGATGCGCGAAGCTCGGACATTCGCCGCGAGCTGACGCCCGAACTCGATCTGGCACGCTGGGTCGAGGGCGCCCCAGAACACCAGGCATGGAGCGGACACATCAGCCAGGGCCGGCTCCCACTCCGCGCCCATGGTCACAGCGGACCGGTAGAGCCTGAGGATGCTGTCCTTCATCGGTTCGTCGACGTGCCGAACCATCTCGTCGGCCGCCTCTGCGGGGACGTCGAACCCGACCACCAGATCCTCGGCGAAGGATGTCGGCTCCAACTCGGCCATGAAGCGGTCGCCCTCGGTCCGGTCCTGCCAAATCTTTGCCAACGGATGCCACACATAACGAGAGCTGATGGGCCCATTGCCGCCCGCCCACGTACGTACCAGGTCGGGCCGGACCGAGGCGACGCGGGCGGTGAAGATGCAGCCCCAGTCGTGGCCGACCAGGTCCACAGGCTCCCCGATCCGCTCGAGCCGATCGATGAGCCAGTCGACGTACTCCTCTTTGGTGGAACCGAAACCGTTCGGCCGTGCCGCACCGAAGCCTGGGAGATCCCACGCCTCCACGTCGGTGCGCGTCAGGTGCCGACGCACGGCGTCCCATACTCGGTGTGTGTCGGGGACGCCATGGATCAAGATCGCGGGCATGCGTTGCGGCCTTTCATTCATCAGAGGTCATGGTCAGCCGACGGGGCGCGGCGCATTTTCCCGCTTCCCTGGACTGACTCGACAGTTCTGAAGTGTGGACCGGACACAGGGTCCTTCTGTGACACCTGGAACAACCGGACTGCATTCCTGCGCCCTGCGGCCGTGGCGTGACGAATCGCGGCGGGCTCGTCCCCGGATGTCGTCACTGCCAAGGTCGCTGGTGTGGCGGCGGCAGAAGACATTTCGATCGCCGGTCGTGGTCGCGCGGCGGCTGACCGTGTGCATGACGAAATCGCTGGTCCTGGCGTGAAATTGGCATCAAATTTGGCATCACGACAGGGCGGGACCCACGGGTCAGTGTGGGATCGCATGGACATCGTGGACGCTATCGGTTGCGCTGACCCGCACCGATGACACGTGGCGGTACGCGATGGAACCTCCGGGACGGCAACCCGTTGGCTCATAACCCAGAGGTCGCAGGTTCAAATCCTGTCCCCGCTACTAAGGAGAACGACCCCGGAACCATTGGTTCCGGGTTCGTTCTTCGTTGGATCGGCAACGGAGTTGGCAATGTCAGCGAAGCTGAGCGTCATCCGTCTCGATGGCGAGACGCGGGGTGATCCGGTCGAGCCACCGGGGCAGCCACCAGTTGGCCGGCCCGAGCAGCTGCATGATCGCGGGGACCAGGATCATGCGCACCACGGTCGCGTCCACGAGAATCGCCACGGCGAGACCCAATCCGAAGACATTGAGGGTGCGGAGTGGATCGCCGATGACGAAGGACCCGAAGACGCAGACCATGATGGCCGCCGCCGCCGTGATGATCCTCCCGGTCGCGGCGATCCCGTGTGTCACCGCCGCGCTGTTGTCCTGCCGGCGCCGCCACTCCTCCTGGATGCGTGAGAGCAGGAAGACTTCGTAGTCCATGGACAACCCGAAGGTGATGGTGAACATCATCAGCGGGATCCAGGGGTCGATGGGGCCGGTCCGGGTGACCCCGAAGATCGCCGACAGCCATCCCCACTGGTAGACCGCGACAATGGCGCCGTAGGCCGCGCCGATCGACAGCAGATTCATCGCCGCCGCTTTGAGCGGGATTGCGATGGAACGGAACGCCGCCATCAGCAGGACGAAGGACAGCAAGATCACCAATCCGATCACCCACGGCAGCCGGGTGCCCAGGTGTGCTGACTCGTCGATTCCCGCAGCGGTTTGGCCGCCGACCAGAATCCTCACATCGGTGCCCGTGGTGGCCTGTGGCACAACGGAATTGCGCAGACGCTCGACCAGTGCCGCGGTATCCGCGGACTGTGGGTCGCTGGTCGGGTATACCGTCAGAACGGCCGCGTCGCCGGACGCGTTGTAGAGAGGAGCGGCCACGCGGGCTACGCCGGGAACGGTGGTGAGCCGCTGTTCGAACCCGGTGAGTACCGCGTGATCGGTAGTCCCGCCGGGCAATTCGGCGGCCAGCACCAGCGGGCCGTTGAAGCCCGGCCCGTACGCGTCCGACAGCAGGTCGTAGGCCTGACGGGTGGTGAGTCCGGCAGGGTCGTTCCCCGAGTCGCTGAAGGCCAATCGCATGGCGACGGTAGGGACGGCGAGGACGAGTAGCGCGAACAGTGCGGCCGATCCGCACAACACCGGGCGTTGTTGGACCACCCGGCTCCATCGCGACCACGGACCGCGCTCGGCGCCGATCGTCGCGGATCGGAGCGGCCTCGGCACATGCCATCGATCGATGGTGGGACCCGCGAAACCGAGCAGGGCCGGGAGCAGGGTGACAGTCGCCGCCAGTACGGTCAGCACGGCCAGGATGGTTCCGGCGGCCAGGCCGTCGAGGAACTGCTGACCGACCAGGAACAGGCCGCACAGCGAGATGAGGACCGTCGTGCCGGCGAACAGAACGGCGCGCCCTGCGGTCGACATGGCATGGATGAGGGCCTCACGCGGGTCGAGGCCGTCGGTGAGCGCTTGGCGGTACCTGGTCACGATGAACAGCGCGTAGTCGATTCCGACGCCCAGGCCGATCATGGCCATCAGGGCCGGTCCGAAACTGGGCTCGGTGAGCAGGTGGCTGACGAGGGCCACCACCGCGTAACCGACGCCCACTCCGACGAGCGCGACGAGGATCGGCAAGCCCATGGCCACCACCGACCCGAACGCCACCAGCATGATGAGAACGGCCGCACCGATGCCGATGGCTTCGCTCGGTCCGGGCTTCGGCTTGACCGCGACGCTGATCGGCTGACCGCCCAGGGCGACATCGAGGTCCGGCCGGGCATACGAGCGCGCGGTGTCGATCACCCGCTGTACATCCGGCTTGGCCAGGTCGGCGCTGACCGCGTCGAACTGGATCGTCGCGAATGCCGTGCGCCCGTCGTCCGCCCGGACCGGCGGTGAGACCGAGACGACTGTCGGCAGCGGTCGAATCCCGTTGAGTGCCTCGGTGATCCGATCGGTGGCGGCGTCGATCGATGCGGACGAGTGGAACACCACCCGCGCACTGTCGCCGGATCGGGACGGGAACTGCTCGTGCAGGATGTCCTGGACCTGCTGGGCCTGCCCGACACCTCCGAAG
Organism: Nocardia sp. NPDC059764; assembly: GCF_042732555.1. Lineage (NCBI taxonomy): Bacteria > Bacillati > Actinomycetota > Actinomycetes > Mycobacteriales > Nocardiaceae > Nocardia > Nocardia sp. NPDC059764. Next base: position 24,614 of record NZ_JBHWHH010000012.1, on the reverse strand, counting down.
TTGTCCTTGAAGTGCGGTCCGAGACCGCTCGCCGCCCCGAACATCGCGAGCAGCCCGATTATCCAGGCCGCCAGCACTATTCGGCGGTGGTCATAGCACCAGCCCCCGATCCGGCCGGGCCGGTTGACGCCCTGCGGAACGGGCCCGGCGGTCTGCCCCGGGCCGGTTGCCAACATAGAATTCATAGTGTCTGATTTAAGCATGGAATTCATAGTGTGTGAATTGTTGAAGGGAGATCTCCATGGCGGGACTCGGACGCAGGCCCGGCGATCAGGGCACCCGCGAGGCGATCCTCGCCGCCGCGCGGGCCGCATTCCTCGAGCAGGGCTTCAACAAGGCTGCGATGACCGGTATCGCGCGGCGTGCCGAGGTGGACGCTGCGCTGCTGTATCACTACTTCGGCACCAAACTCGAACTGTTCGTCGAGAGCATGGCCGGCCTGTACACGCAGGAGCGACAAGCGGCGGCCGCGGCCGAGGGACGGGTGCGCGGCGGCGTCGAGATCGTCTCGGACTTCCTGCGCAAATGGGAGAGCGGTCCGGAGGAGCCGGGCCGTGCCTTCGTCGCCCTGGCGCAGGCCGCGTCCAGCTCACCCGAGGCGGCGACCCTGCTCAATGAGTTCGTCACCCAACGGATCTGGCGCGGCGGCCAGGCCGAACCGCTCGGAGACGCCGCCGCGCGCCGCGCCGCGATGATCGGCGCTCAGCTCGTCGGCATTGCCTGGGCCCGCTACGTCATGAAACTCGGACCTGTCGCCACCGACCCCATCGACGATGTGGCGCGCTGGTTCGGGCCCACCATCGACAGCTTCAAAACAGCTGTCCCCGAAACGAATTGACCGGAGACCCGCATGACCGCACTCTCATCGAAACAGCGCTTCCGCAATCGAGTCGTCGTCTTCTCGCACCGCATCGGACTCCCGTTCGGTCCGATGCACCTGCTGACGGTGCCCGGTCGCAAGACCGGCCGACCGCAGATCACGCCCGTGGCGCCGGTGCTCATCGACGGCACCCACTACCTCGTGCGGGCCTACCCGAACGCCGACTGGGTCAGAAACGTGCGGGCCGCGGGCCGGGGCACGCTCACCCGGGGCCGCCAGGTGCGGAGCGTGGATCTGATCGAGATTCCAGAAGCCGAGCGGGGCCCGATCCTGCGCGAGTTCCCCAGCCAGAACCCCCGGGGCGTGGCAGCATTCGTCCGCAATGGCTTGGTCGATTCCGAGTCTCCGGACAGCTTCGCCGCCGCGGCCCCGCGCTGCCCACTGTTCAGGGTGGCGCCGCGGTAGCGATCAGGTGTGGAGGCGCGGGACCGGTTCCATCCTGTCCCCGCTACCTGGGGCCTTTGTCATTCCGCGATGGTGAGCAGGGCCTGCGCGACGGATGCCGGGGATGGCCGGGTCGGTCTGATCGCCACGGCCCCATAACTCGCCGCCCGAGTGCGCGCGGCCACCCGCTAGATGTTCCTTTTTGGTGGATCGGCTCACTCCGGGTACTGTTCAGTCCACCCGACGCGGGGTGGAGCAGCTCGGTAGCTCGCTGGGCTCATAACCCAGAGGTCGCAGGTTCAAATCCTGTCCCCGCTACTAGCGAGGGCGGTCCTGACCGGTAGGTTTCAGGACCGCCCTCAATTTTTGTCGAGGTTCGTGGCAACGGATTTGGCATCATCCCGATTGTGCCGATGGTCGCCTGAGAGCCAGTGAAATGTATCGCTACCAGCTGATATCGAGCGGAGCGCAGTGGAGCTGGTGGAACTGTGTTCGCTGGGTTGTCAGCCCATTGGTCCTAGACGGCTGTTCAGGTTGAGTTCCGTTGATGTCCATGATCTTTCGGGTCTGGGTGGCTTCCGGGTTGTACCGCGTGCGCGGCACGGCTTGTGCTGCAGGGTCTCAGGTTCAAATCCAGTGCCCGCTACTGGCGAAGGCCCCTTGGTGAGATCGTGAAAAGTGAAGCGGGAACTGCCCATACGGATGAAGTCACCGGGCCGCAAAATGTGACGACCTGTCAGCCGGTCGCCGTTGATGAATGTGCCGTTGAGCGAGAGGCCGCCGTCGAGCCGGGTCCATTGCTCCCCCAGATATTCGGCGGTGGCATGCACGCGCGACACTTCCTCGTCCGATGACAGCGATACGTCCGCCTTCGGGGAACGCCCGATCGTGATCCGTGATCGCCTGGGCGACAGGGCCAATTCCCGATGCCGTCCCCCGTTGTCGTAGACCCGGAAGAACGGTCCCTCGGCGCGGCTCACCGCGCTCCCTTCGTCATCGGGCCGGTCCGCTGTCGGCGACGACCGCGACACCCGCTGTGACATGACGGTCCTTCTTCGTCGAGTTGTCGGATGGTGGTCAGTGGGTCCGGTGCTTCCAGGCCAGTAGTGCGGCCTGCGCGATGAAGAACACACCGCCGCCCGTGGCGTAGATGGCCAGCACGTTCAGGGCCGGGGAGCCACCAGTGGCCCGGGCGATGTAGGTCGCGCCGACCAGGAACGACAGTCCGCCGGAGATCAGGGTCGGCCATTGTCTGCCCCATACCGGGCCCCGCCGGTATATGCCGACAGCCAGCTGGGCAGCGCCGGACAGGACGGCCCAGGCGCCGAAGACCCCCAGCACCGCGGCCGCGCTGCCCGCGGTTCCGGCAATCCCGAGAGCGATGGCGATGACCGCGCTGAGGGTGCCGTTGACGGCGGTCAATCGGCGTTCGGCGCCTTCGGGCACCGCGAGGAAGTCGATCAGCGACGACACGGCGTCGATCAGCGGATAGACGACCAGCAGCGTCACCGCGACGGCATTCAGGGTGTCGTGGGCAGCGGAGAAGGCGATCGCCCACCCGACCGCCAGCACGCCGCGGCTCAGGTACAGGCGAATCAGCGACGAATGCTCGTTATTCGAATCGAGAAGAGCAGCAGTGGTGTTCATGGACACCACCCTCACGCCGGGCCGGAGCCCCCCGCATCCGTCAGCTGACGGTGATCGCGACGTAGGTCATCGGGCCGCGCAACGACGTACGTCGATGCCAGCGTCACCTGACGGATGTGCCGCCAGGGCTCCGGCGACGACAGTGGAATCGCACAACCCGCATCCACCTGCTAGAAGGATGAAATCCCATGGTCTACAACGGAAATGGCCGAAACAAGCGACACGCTACCCGGGCTGCCACCGCGCTCGTGGCCGGTGTAGCGGGCCTGAGCCTCGCCGTCGCCTGCTCCTCGAACACCGTCACCCACGCCGGTCCCGACGCGGATGCGCCGCGACCGACCATCGTGCTGGAGCACGGCGCGTTCGCCGACGGGTCCAGCTGGAACGATGTGATCGCGAAGCTGAGCAAGGACCGGTATCCCGTGGTGGCGGCGGCCAACCCCCTGCGTGGTCCGGGCAGTGACGCCGCCGCGCTGCGCAGCGTGATCAGCCACATCGACGGGCCCGTCATCCTGGTCGGGCATTCCTACGGCGGCTCGGTCATCAGCGCCGCGGCGGCCGGAAACGACAAGGTCAAGGGGCTCGTCTACGTGGCCGCGTTCCTGCCCGCGCCGGGCGAGACCGCGCTCGAACTGACCGACAAGTACCCGGGCTCCACGCTGTCGGGAACCTTGAACCCGGTGCCGTTCACCAATGCCGACGGCAGCGCCGGCACCGATCTCTACATCCAGCAGGACAAGTTTCCCGCTCAGTTCGCGGCCGATGTCCCCGGGGATCGCGCCGCCCTCGCCGCCGCGGCGCAGCGGCCGATCGCCCAGTCCGCCCTCGGGGAGAAGGCCACGGTCGCGGCCTGGAACGAGAAGCCGAGCTGGGACATCGTCACCACCAAGGACTTGAACATCCCGGTCGCCGCGCAGCGCTTCATGGCCGAGCGGGCCCACGCGCAGGTCACCGAGGTCGATGCCTCGCATTCGGTCGCGGTCTCGCATCCGGATGTGGTCGCCAAGGTGATCGAACAGGCCGCCGCGGCCGCGCACTGACCCGAAACTCCCACCACCACAGGAGAACACGATCATGGATATGAAGCTGGAAGTCATCGTGCTGCCCGTCGCGGATGTCGATCGGGCGAAGGCGTTCTATGCCGAGCAGCTCGGATTCCGCCTCGACGCCGACTTCACGGTGGACGACGGCTACCGCGTGATCCAGGTGACCCCGCCCGGCTCCGAGTGCTCGCTCATCTTCGGCACCGGCGTCACCGCCGCAGCGCCCGGCTCGCGGGACGGCCTGCATCTCATCGTCACCGATATCGAGAAGGCCGTCGCCGAACTCACCGAACGCGGTGTCGCCGTTGACGGACCGTTCCGGGACGCGACCGATGTCTTCCATCACGCCGGAACCACCGGCCGCGTCGCGGGCGTGCATCCCGAGCGCCGCAGCTATGGTTCCTTCGCCGCCTTCCACGATCCGGACGGCAATGGCTGGTTCCTGCAAGAGATCACGCAGCGCGCGCCCGGCCGCTGACCCCAGAGCCCTGAGAGCACACCATGTCTGACGAGAACATCCAGATCTACGACGTCATCGTCCTCGGGGCCGGGCCGGTCGGCGAGAATGTCGCCGACCGCACCAGCGCCGCCGGACTGCGCACCGTCATCGTCGAATCCGAACTGGTCGGCGGCGAATGTTCCTACTGGGCTTGCGAACCCAGCAAGGCGCTGCTGCGTCCGGCGCTGCTGTACGGCGCTGCTGCGCGGTTCCCGGGCGTCGCGAGCGCGGTGAACGGACCCCTCGATGCCCGCGCGGTCCTGAAACACCGCGACCGCATGGTCGCCGACTGGAACGACCAGGGCCAGGTCGAATGGCTCGAATCCGCGGGCATCGCACTCATTCGCGGCCACGGGCGACTCGACGGTGTCCGGCAGGTCACGGTCGAAACCCCGGGCGGCGGCATCGTGCGCCTGCACGCCCGGCACGCGGTGGCCGTCTGCACCGGCACCCGCGCGGCGCTGCCACCGCTGCCGGACCTGGACACGTTGCGGCCGTGGACGAGTCGCGAGGCCACCAGCGCCAGGGAGGTGCCGCGCCGGCTCGCCGTTCTGGGCGCGGGCGTGGTCGCGGTCGAAATGGCCACGGCCTGGCGGGCTCTCGGCTCCGAGGTGGTCCTCATCGCCCGGGAGCCGCGGCTGCTCACCCGCGTCGAACCCTTCGCCGCGGACCTGGTGGCCGACCGGCTCCGGGCGGCGGGCGTCGAGCTGCGCTTCGGCTCGGGCATCGCGACCGCCGAACGGTCGGGCGGCCCCGATGACGGTGTGCATCTGAGCCTGGACGACGGCACCCGGGTCGTCGTCGACGAGCTGCTGCTCGCGACCGGGCGTGCACCGCGCACCGAGGACATCGGCTTGGAGACGGTCGGTTTGGCCTCGGGGGAGTGGCTCACCACGGATGACACCTTCGCGGTGACCGCGGTCGAGGGCGAATGGCTCTATGCCGTCGGCGATGTCAACCACCGGGCGTTGCTCACCCATCAGGGCAAGTATCAAGCGCGGATCGCGGGCACGGTCATCGCCGATCGGGCGTCCGGCGGGGAACTCGACACGTCCCCGTGGGGACGGCACGCGGGAACCGCCGATCTGCTCGCCGTCCCGCAGGTGGTGTTCACCGATCCGGAGATCGCCGCCGTCGGCCTCACCACCGAGGACGCGGAACGGGCGGGCCGCACGGTCGATGTCGTCGACTACGAGATCGGCCGGGTCGCCGGTGCGCTCCAGCATGATCCGGACTATCGCGGGCGGGCGCGCATCCTCATCGATCCTGAACGCCGGGTGATCGTCGGGGCAACCTTCGCCGGAGCGGGCGTCGCCGAACTCCTGCATTCGGCCACCATCGCCATCACCGGCGAGATCACCCTGGACCGCCTCTGGCACGCGGTGCCGTCGTTCCCGACCATCAGCGAGGTGTGGTTGCGGCTGCTCGAGACCTATCGGGATCAGCGTGCGAAGGCCTAGTCGGCCGGCGTGTGTGAGCGTCGGTGATTACGTCATTCGACGCTCGCCGCCGGTTCGCGCCGGTTCCTAGCGTCGGAGCTATGACGAACACCCTTCAGCTCGGCGGTGAGCTCACAGTCAACAGAATCGGCTACGGCACCATGCGATTGGCTCCACAGGAACCCGGATACGATCCGGCGGTGTTCCACGTCTGGCGAGCACCCGCTGACCGGCAGGCCGCTATCGCGGTACTGCGCCGCGCGGTCGAGTCGGGGGTGAACCTCATCGATACCGCCGATGCCTACGCGCTCGGCGAAATCGACGACCTGATCGCCACTGCCTTGTCCCCGTACCGCGACGACATCGTGGTCGCGACCAAGGTCGGCGCCGTGCATCCGACTCCGACCGAATGGCTGCCGCTGGGGCATCCGGTCTACCTGCGCCAGCAGGCCGAACTCTGCCTGCGCCGATTGCGACGCGACCACATCGACCTGCTGCAATTGCACCGCGTCGACCCGGCCTATCCGCTCGAGGATCAAATCGGTGCACTCCAGCAGCTCGTCACCGAGGGCAAGGCCCGCCATATCGGTCTGTCCGAGGTCAGCGTGGACCAGATCCGAGCGGCCGCGGAGATCGTTCCCATCGCCAGCGTGCAGAACCTCTACAACCTCACGTACCGGGATGCCGACGACGTCGTGGAATACGCTGCCGCGCAGGGCATCGCGTTCCTCCCGTGGTTCCCCGTCGCGGCGGGCGCGCACGCCGCGACGACCGGCCCGCTGGCTGATATCGCCGCCGAACTCGACGCGACTCCGGTGCAGGTGTCGCTGGCGTGGCTGCTGCACCGATCACCGACGATGCTGCCGATCCCGGGTACCAGCTCCCTGGCGCACCTCGAGGAGAACATCGCGGCGGCGCGGATACGACTGTCCGACAACCAGTTCGGGCGGCTCTCGGCCATTGCGGCAGGAGCAGTCGCGTGATCACATACGACCAGCTCTACATCGGCGGTTCGTGGACCGAACCCAGCGAACCGGCTCTGCTGGAGATCCTCTCGCCGCACGATGGGTCGCTCATCGGCCGCGCGGCGCAGGCGCAACCCGCCGATGTGGACCGCGCGGTGGCGGCCGCGCACACGAGCTTCGAAAGCCGGGTGTGGCGCGATACCGCGCCCCTCGAGCGAATCGCGGTGCTGCGCAAGTTCAACGAGGTGCGCGAGAAACAGGCGGATCGGATCGCCGAGCTCATTACCGCCGAAAACGGATCCGCCGCGTGGTTTACCAATGCCGGTCAGGCTGGTCTGACCCGGCAGGCGAATGCCTACCTGGTGGCCGCCGAGAATTTCGACTGGGAGCGCACGCTGACCCCGTCGGAACCGAATACGAAGGTGCGCAGCGTGGTTCGGCGTGAGCCGATCGGCGTGGTGGCCGCGGTGATCCCGTGGAATTCACCCTTCTCGTCCGCGACCTCGAAGATCCTGCCCGCGCTGCTCACCGGAAATTCGGTGGTGCTGAAGGTATCTCCGGAGAACTCGCTGAGCATGGGCCTGCTGGCCGAACTGGTGGATCGCATCGGACTGCCGGACGGCGTGATCAGTGTGCTGCCGGCGGAACGGGAGACGAGCGAGTACCTGATCTCCCATCCGCGGGTGGACAAGATCGCGTTCACCGGCTCGACCGGAGCCGGTCGCCGGATCGCGGCCATCGCGGGCGAGCAGCTCAAACGGGTCAGCCTGGAGCTGGGCGGCAAATCGGCGGCGGTGATCCTGCCCGATGCCGATCTGACCGCCGTGATCAACGGCCTGAAGTTCGGTTCGCTGCTGAACAACGGCGAATCCTGTATAGCCCAGACCCGGATCCTCGCCCCGAACTCCCGCTACGAGGAGGTGGTCGCGGCGCTGACGGCGCTGGTCGAATCCCTGCCGGTCGGCGATCCGCGCGACCCCGACACCTTCATCGGGCCGATGGTCCGCGGCGATCAGCAACAGCGAGTCCGTGACTACATCGAAATCGGCATCGGCGAAGGCGCGCGCCTGGTCTGCGGCGGCCCGCAGCTACCACCTGGCCTGCGCGACGGATTCTATGTCACGCCAACGGTTTTCGCCGACGTCACACCGGACATGAGGATCGCGCGGGAGGAGATCTTCGGCCCGGTCCTGGTCGTCATCGCCTACGACGATATCGACGACGCGATCCGCATCGCCAACGACTCCGACTACGGGCTCTCCGGTGGCGTGTGGTCGGCCGACGAGGCCGCCGCCGTGGCCGTCGCCCGGCGCATCCGCACCGGCACGGTCACCATCAATGGTGCACCGGTCGGATTCGACGGTCCTTTCGGCGGATTCAAGGCCAGCGGGATCGGCCGTGAATTCGGCGCTGTCGGCCTGGGTCAGTACACCGAATACCAGACGATCACGGTCTGACACCGCTGGTAGAGTGGCCGCGTGCTCATCGAGGAAGTCGACAGAATCTAGCCGCCCAGTCGAAGGCGGCGCTTTCTCTCACACCTTCTTGCCTTCGTCTGGCTCCGTGACGTCCGAAATCACGTGCGGCCCGCTCGTTCACGAGCAGGAAAGAGTCGACGACCCATGTCTTTCATGCACTCAGCCACATCCATGCCCTCTGCCATCACTCTGCAGAATCTGTCCTTCGAATGGCCTGACGGCACCGTCGCGCTGTCCGGGCTCAACGGCACATTGAGCACCGGGCGCACCGGTCTGGTCGGCCGCAACGGCGCCGGGAAATCGACGCTGTTGCGGCTGATCGCCGGACTGCTGGCACCCACCTCCGGGCGCATCGAAACCACCGGCGCGGTGGGCTATCTCCCGCAGACGCTCACCCTCGGCCGCGAGATCACCATCGCGCAATTGCTCGGTATCGCAGGCAAACTCGAGGCCCTGCGCGCCATCGAATCCGGCGAGACCGCCGACGAGCACTTCGAGACGATCGGCGACGACTAGGACATCGAGGCCCGCGCCGACGAGGCACTGCACGAAATCGGGTTCAGCGCCGCCGATCTGGACCGGCGGGTCGGGGAGATCTCGGGCGGTGAAGCCGTACTCGTCGCGATCACGGGTCTGCGGATCCAACGCACGCCGATCACCCTGCTCGACGAGCCCACCAACAACCTCGACCGCGAAACCCGCGCCAAACTGGCCGGATTCGTGGACTCGTGGCCCGGCACCCTCGTCGTGGTGAGTCATGATCTCGAACTGCTCGAGCATATGGACGCCACCGCGGAGCTGCACGGCGCGACGCTCGAGGTATTCGGCGGGCCCTACAGTGCCTGGAAACAGTACCTGGAACAGGAACAGGCGGCGGCCGTGCAGGCGGCCCGGACCGCCGAACAAGCGCTGAAGGTCGAGAAGCGGCAGCGCATCGAGGCCGAGACCAAACTCGCCAGACGCGAGCGCACCGCCCGCGCGACACAGAAGGATGGCGGCATTCCGCGGATCCTCGCGGGCAACCGGGCGAGCAGGGCGCAAGGCTCGGCCGGGGCCATGCGCACCACGCTGGACACGAAAGTCCGTGCGGCTCAGGAAATCCTTGATGCGGCGTCGTCGCGAGTCCGCCGTGACGAGCACATCCATCTCGAACTGCCCGATCCGGAGGTGCCGCGTAGCCGTCGCATCGCGGAACTGGGTGACAGTGACCGGCGCATCGTCATTCAGGGCCCGGAACGAGTCGCCCTGATCGGCCCTAACGGTGCGGGCAAGTCGACGCTGATCGAGCACCTGCTCGCGGGCGGCGACCCGGACCGCGGCACCCTGCTCACCGATCGGGTGGGCTACCTGCCGCAACGGCTGGACAATCTGGACGAGCAGGCCAGCGCGCTCGACAATGTCCACGCGGTGGCCACCACCACCGCGCCCGGTGCGATTCGAAATCATCTGGCCCGCTTGCTGCTTCGTGGCAGCAATGTGGAGCGGCCGGTCTCGACGCTGTCGGGTGGTGAACGCTTCCGAGTGTCCCTGGCGCGCTTGCTGTTCGCCGATCCGCCGGCGCAACTACTGATTCTCGACGAGCCGACCAACAATCTCGATATCGCCAGCGTGGATCAGCTGGTCGAGGCCCTGGCCGACTATCGCGGCGCGATACTGGTTGTCAGCCACGACTATCCGTTCCTGCGCAGGCTCGGCATCGAGACCGTCATCGAGCTCGATGACGATCGCGGCATGCAGCGTCGCGACTCGCTGTAGACAGCAGTCAGCCGGGCCCGGCGCTATCGTCGGGCCCGGTGTCGTGCGATGTCAGAGGTGGTCGGCGTCGATGATCGCCTGGGCGAACGGGTGCGGCGCTTCCTGCGGGACGTTGTGCCCGATGCCGTCGAGCACACGGTGCTCGTACTTCCCGGTGAACTTGGCGCGGTAGCCCTTCCCGTCCTTGGCGGCTCCGTCGAAGTCGCTGCCGATCGTGATGGTGGGCACCGAGATTGCCGGTCCGGTGGCGAGCTGCTGTTCGTACGCGTCGTACTGCGGCTCGCCCGGGGCCAGACTCAAACGCCACCGGTAGTTGGAAATGACGATGTCCACCTGATCGGGATTGTCGAAGGCGGCAGCGCTGCGATCGTAGGTCGCGTCATCGAAGTTCCAGGCCGGCGAGGCGCGCTTCCAGATCAGCTTGTTGAAGTCGTGCCGATTCCGGTCGTAGCCGAGCCGGCCGCGCTCGGTGGCGAAGTAGTACTGGTACCACCAGCCCAATTCGGCCTCGGGCGGCAGCGGCTGCTGCTGGGCCGCCTGCTGGGTGATGATGTACCCGCTCACCGCGACCATGGCCTCGACCCGCTGCGGCCACAGCGCGGCGATGATGTCGACCGTGCGTGCGCCCCAATCGAATCCGCCGAGCACCGCCTTGTCGATGTGCAGGGCGTCCATGAAATCGACGATGTCGCGGGCGATGGCCGACTGCTGTCCGTTGCGGACCGTCTGCGCGGACAGGAAGGTGGTCTCGCCGTAGCCGCGCAGGAACGGGACCAGCACCCGATAACCGGACGCGGCCAGCAGCGGAGCTACATCGGCGTAGCTGTAGGCGTCGTATGGCCAGCCGTGCAGCAGGATCACGGGCTGCCCAGTGGCGGGTCCGAACTCGGCGTAGGCGACATTGAGGACACCGGCATCGATCTTCTTGATCGGGCCCAGGCTGGTGTTGGCTCCCGATCCCACCCGCAGGGCGGCGCCCGGGATGGTCGCGGGAGTGTTGGTCGTGGGCGCGGAGGCGGAGTCCGTGGAGCAGGCGGTGAGGGAAGCCGCGGCCACGCCCGCCGCCAGCACTCCAGCGAAGAGTCCTCGTCGGTTGATGTTCATGCCGTCGACGCTAGGCAGCGTGCCCACCCCGCCGCGTGCGTCGGATGACGTACTCGGTGTCGATCGGCCGCGTGGGCGGCCGATCGGTCAGCTTGCCGTTTCCTCCAGGGTGGGCAGCAGCGCCGCGAGGTCGCCTCGCGAACTGATGCCGAGCTTCGGGAAGATCCGGTGCAGGTGGGTGCTGACTGTCCGGTGCGACAGGTACAGCCGCTGCCCGATCTCCCGGTTGGTCAGCCCCTGCGCCGCCAATTGCGCGATGCTCAGCTCGTGCGGGGTGAGCCGCTCGCGGGCGTCCGGGTCGCGATTCGGGCTGGATTCGCCCGCGCTGCGCAGTTCCAGGCGGGCCCGTTCGCTCCAGGCGGTGAAGCCGAGAGCATCGAAAATCTCTCGGGCGGTGCGCAAATGGGTGCGTGACTCCACGACCCGGCGCTGCCGCCGCAGCCATTCCCCGTAGGCCAGATGCAGGCGGCCGCGCTCGGCGGGCCAGCCGGTGAGATCCGCCGCCAATGCCACGGCGAACAGTTCCGAGGCCGAATCCCCGGCGAGAACTGCTCGCGCGTAACGTATTCCGATGTGCAAGGCAGGCGACGACGTCGTCGCCACCACCGGTTCCAATCCGTGCAGCAGAGCCACCGCCGCGTCGGTCTGCCCGGCGCGGACCGCGGCCTCGGCGAGTTCGGTGAGGAAGCACGCGCGCAGCGTCAGCGAATACGACGGGTCGCGCGGATCATAGATACGGGCCAGATCGGTGAAGGCGTCATCGAATCGGCCTTCGCCGAGCGCGGTGAGCCCCCGGGTCAGCTGCACGGTGGCCAGCACGGGCCGCGCGCCGGCGGCAAGTCCGGTCCGTTCGGCCTCCGCGGTGAGCGCCATGGCCTGCCCGTAATCCCCACGTAGAGCGGCGATTTCGGCCTGCACTGCGATGGCGGTCGCGTGCATGAAGGGTTGCCCGGTCTCTAGGGCGAAGGCCGCGGCCTCCGTCGCGATGGGCGCGGCGGCGGCGAGGTCACCGAGCCGGGCCAGGCTCCAAGCCTGGATCGAGAGTGCGCGGGTCAGCAGCCCCAATTGCCCGGCGGCCCGGAATCCCGGTGCTGCCGCGGCGGAGAAGTGAGCCGCGAGGTCGAAGGCGCCGACCTGGTAGGCCGCGCTGCTGAGAAAGTGATCGACGTCCGAATCGCGCCCCGTGCTCATGGCCAGCACCCGCAGGTGACCGAGGACCTGTTCGCCGCGTTCGAACGGCGCCACGATCGAGTCGATCGCGAGCTTGGCCGGATCGCCGTCGGGAATGCCGAAGGTATCGGCGACGGAGAGCACCGCGTGACGGATATCGGGTCCGGGTTCGGACCAGAAGCACCGCGAGGCCGCGGCCCACAGGATCCGCAGCCCGGCATCGGGAAATCCGTCGGCGGCGACGGAGGCCGCGAGCGCGGCCAGCTCGCCGATGTGCGCGTGACTGTCGCGCATGCCGTCCTCGAACCCGCTGAGCACCCATTTCGCGGTGGCCTCCTGCTCGGCGGTGAGCGGGAGCATGCGCGCGGTGTCGACCAGCCGTTCGACCATCTCGCGGTGGCCGGAGTCGACGGCCAGCTCGGCCGCCCGCAGCAGCCTATCCGCGCGGCGGACGGGAGTGGCGCTCAGGGCCGCGGCCCGTTCCAGTGCCGCGATCGCACCACCGCGGTGCCGTGACCGTTCGGCCGCGCCCTCGAGCGCGGCAGCCACGTTCTCGTCGGCGCCCGAAGTGCCCGCCGCTCGATGCCACACTTGACGATCCGGCTGTTCACCGAGTGTCTCGGCGAGTGCCTGGTGTACACCTTGGCGTTCCTCGGCCGTCGCCGCCGCGATCATGGCGGACCGAACCAGCGGATGGCGGAAGGTCACCGTGCCGGAACCGGTGCCGATCAATCGGGCCGCCACCGCAGGCGCGAGCACTTCGGATGTCACCGCCGTGTTCAGGAGAATCCCGGTGGCAGTGAGTGTTTCAGCGGACGAATTGCCGTCGTTGAGGGCGGCGACGAGCAGCGCCGAGCGCGTCGGCCCGGGCAGTGCGGAGCCACGCGCGGAGAACGCCCTCTCCAGCCGCTCGGTCAAGGGCAGCGTGGGGCCGTTCTCGGTGAAATCCGTTGCAGCCATGGGTAGTTCGGCCAGTGCCAGCGGATTGCCCTGGGCCTCGGTGAGTACTCGGTGGCGGAGTGGGGCGGGCAGGTTCGGTGCGACGGCGTCGAGGACTGCGTTCGCGTCCTCATCGAGCAGCGGGCCGAGCCGCATGACGCTCAGTCCGGTGTCGCGCAGCGGCGACGTCATGGATTCGCGTGAAGTTGCCAGCACCGCAACGGGTTCGGAGTCGATGCGGCGCGCGACGAAGGCGAGTGCCTCGGCGCTGGCCATATCGAGCCAGTGCACGTCCTCAGCGACTACCAGCACCGCGCGGTCGGTCGCCGCGTCGGCGAGCAGGGTCAGCGCGGCGAGACCGACCAGGTGGATGCTCGGCTCGTCGGTGCTGTCCGACATGCCCAAAGCGGTCGCCAGCGCCTCGAATTGACGCGGCGGCAGGGCATCGAACTCACGCCGCAGCGGGTACAGGAGTCGTTGCAGTCCGGCGAAGGCGAGATTGCTCTCGGCCTCTACCCCGGCGGTCCGCAGCACCCGCGATCCCGCGGCGGTCGCGGCGGTCACGGTCCGCTCGACGAGCGTCGATTTTCCGATGCCGGGCTCACCTTCGATCAGGATGCCGCTCCGGCCGAGGCTGTCCACGAGCGCGGCCAGGTCTTTCAGCTCGGTGTCGCGTCCGAACAACGGCATGGTGCGGAATCCTCCTCCGGGCCCCGAACGGTATCGGGCCCGGTCGCGACCCTACCCAAACTGGATTACGTCAAGACAGCGTCATCTGACAGATTCGGCGCCCTGCCACCGGCGGCGAAGGTATTTCCCATGACTACCGTTCGCTTTCACCTGATGTCCACCCTGTCTCCCGCCGAAGTCATGCACGTGCTCACCGACTTCGGACCTACCCGGCCCGAAGCGTGGCCGAGCATCGACGCCGAACATTTCACCGTCCACGCCCGCGGCGAGAACTGGGCCGAAGTCACCGAGGGCACCGCCGCGGCCTGGGAACGGGCCCGCTACGACTGGGATCCGGCCGGGGCCATCGTCACCGTCACCACGCTGGATTCCAAGCTCTTCGGCGCGGGCGGCGGCTGGGTCTTCAAGATCACGCCCGATCTGCCCGGCTGCCGGGTCGATGTCGAACTGACTCGGACCCCGCAGGCGTTCAAGGGCAAGATCCTGGCGGCGCTGCTGCCCCTGGTCGGGCCGTCCTCGCTGCGCAAGTCCTTCGCCGTACCGCTGAAGGCCGCGTGATGGCCGCGCGGCAGCAGACCTCCGGCGCGCTCGCGCCCGGCGGGCACGCCTTCGACTTCGACGGCGTCGTCCAGCGGTATCACGTGCACGGCAATGGACCCGTCTGCCTGGCGCACCCGGGTGGACCGGGCATCCACTGGGAGTACCTGCGCATGCCCGAGCTCGAAGAGCACCTGACCATGGTGTACGTCGAAGCGCTCGGCACCGGCGAATCCGGCCGGCTGCCGACGCATCCCAACGGCTACACCCGCGAGCGCTACAGCATTGCGCTGCAACGGATCATCGACCACCTCGGTGTGCCGAAGGTGTATCTGCTCGGTCATTCGCACGGCGCGTTCGTCGCCGCCTACCATGCGATCCACCGCCCTGCCGGGCTCGCGGGGATCGTCCTTTACGAGGGCGCACCGGTGACCGGACCCGAGCACGGCGCGGAGGCCGGTCGGCGGCTGCGGGAGTTCGCCGCCGCGAACGCCGACCAGCCCGGATTGAACGAGGTGCTCGCGGCATTCGATGGAATGCAAGATATTTCGAGCGATGAGCAGACCCTCGCCGTCGCCCGCGGCGTCCTGCCCTCCTACATCGCCGACTACTGGGGCGACGAACAACGCTGGGCTTCACTGCGAGATACGGTGCGCGCCAGTTATATCTCCGGACTGGACGCGCTCGGTTCCCCCGACCTCATCGACGATCGCGCCGACCTGCCGAAGATGACCGTCCCGGCACTGGTCATCGTGGGTCTCTTCGACGTCATCTGCGGACCACGCTGGGCGCGGGAACTGCACGACCTCGTCCCCGATTCGCGACTGGTGATTCTCGAAAACAGCGGTCACCTGGGGCATCTGGAGGAACCCGAGCGGTTCACCGACGCCGTCCGGAACTTCGTCCACTCGACTCGGTCTCAGCCATTGCCGAGCGACAGCAGTCCCGAAAGGCTCATGAGATGAACCGGCAATATCGCGAACAACCCATGATCGCAGAGCTTTTCGTCTGCGGACCGATCGCGATGCTGATCTGGTCGGAGACCGCCGTGCTGCACGGTCGTGGACCGTCCGTACAGGAGCTCATGGGCTAGCGCCCGCAAGACACCACCACTGATTCACAAGCTATTTCATCACCGAACAGGAACCACCATGGCCAAGCTGACGGTGGGTCGCGAGAACAGCGACACCATCGGCATCTACTACGAAGACCACGGCAGTGGCCGGCCGGTCGTGCTCATCCACGGATACCCGCTCGCCCGGCGCGAACGTTCGTCGTCTGCTGGGCATGCCTAGTCGCGGCGGGCGGGTTGCTGTTGCTTCCGGCACGGATGGGTGATTTCGAAGCAACTGTCGTTGCCGTCCGCCGCGCGGTCGTCGGTCGGCAACCCGCGATGAAATCGCTGGTCAGTGCCGGGGATTTGGCATCAAATTTCGCATCACGACAGCATTGGAACCATCGGACGCAGTGGGATGGGGCGGACGTCGGGGACAGCAAGAATTTCGTTGACCTGCACGATCGGGATGCGGTGACATGTGATGGCAGGTGTGGGACGGTGTCCCCTTGGCTCATAACCCAGAGGTCGCAGGTTCAAATCCTGTCCCCGCTACTACGAAAAGGCCCGGAACCATCAGGTTCCGGGCCTTTGTCGCGTCTACGGGACGAGTGGGCGCTAACTGTTCGCCAGGATCACATACTGGGCGGCAGCACGCCGGTGGACGTCCTGCTCGTCATTACTCCAGACAAGAGCGACATGCCTGCCGAACGTCACGCCGCACTGGAACCGGAGGTCGGCGTCGCCGGCCCAGATCGAGTCGTTCGGTCAGCACCTTCAGTGCGACGGTCCGTCCCTTGACGGTGTCGAAGGCTTCGTAGACCTCGCCCATGCCGCCGCGTCCGATCATCCGGTCGAGCCGGTAGCGGCCGAACATCGTTCCGGCGCGCCATGATTCATCGGGCACGAGAATCCCTCCCCGGTCGGCGACGGCCGCGGAGCGTGCGCGGCGGCGTCTCGGGAAATTGTCCTACCGGCGGGGGAGTGGGGCAGGGTATTCGGGCGATTCGGCCGCCGGTCGATCAGGCCTGCGTCCGGCGAGCCTCGAGCGCGTCGAGGATCAGTTCCAGGCCGTAGGCGAATTCGCCGGTGTGGTCGTAGCCCGCCCCGAGGGCGTGGTCGACGATCATCTCCCGCAGGTAGGGCAATTGCTCGGGAGGCAGGCGTTCGAGGATCCCGCTTGCCACGTTCTCGACGTCGGCGGGTGTCGTTATCGGCAGGTTCGCCTCTTGGAGAACGTATCCGCCGGTATAGCTGTCGATGAGCGACACCGCGTGCGCGGCCAGCGGTAGCGGGAAGCCCGCTTCGCGGAGTACGCCGAGCACCGCGTCATGGCTGCGGAGCGTGGCCGGTCCCGGGTTGCGCCGGGAGTCCACCAGTCCGAGCGCCCAGCTGTGCCGCGACAGAACCGCTCGGGCTGATCGGGCGCGCACGCGAATCGCGTCACGCCAGTCGCCGCCTCCGGCCGCGGGGAGTTCGATCGCCGCGAACACCGTGTCGACCACGCCGTCGAGGAGGCCGTCCTTGTTCGGCACATGGTGGTAGAGCGACATCGCCTCCACGCCCAGTTCCTGCGCCACCCGCCGCATCGTGATCGCTTCCACGCCACCGCGATCCGCGACGCGGATGGCGGCCTCCAGCACGCGTTCCCTGCTCAGTGGTTGCGATGGTCGCGACACGGCGGCTCCCTGGACGAGGTGTTGACAGGCTTACGATCGTAAGTCAACCTTACATGCGTAAGGGTGGCTTACGCATGTAAGGCACCGACGTCATGCGCACTACCGTCAGAAGGAGATGCACCATGCCGATGCCACGTGAACAAGCGGGTGTTCAACCCGCGCGCGATCGCGAGCGGGAAGTGGCCCGTGCTGACCCACGTCGGCCGCGTTTCCGGCGCGACGTACCGCACCCCGATGGACGCCTACCCGATCGACGGCGGCTACCTGTTCGTCCCCGTGTACGGATCCCGCTCGGATTGGGTACGCAATGTCCTGGCGGCCGGTGGAGCCAGCCTCCGGATCGACGGGACGGATATGGAACTCACCGCACCACGCTTGGTCGGAGCGGGCGAGGCCATCCCCGCCTTCCTCGAAAAGGGAGCGCGCCCACCGAAATTGCTCCGCATCAGCGAGTTCCTCCGCATGAACCTGGTCACGGACTGATCGTCCGCGGGTTCACAGTGGCCGGTCCCCGGTCGTGCCACGGGTGGAGGCGGAGACGAATTCGCGGACCGTGTCGGCGAACCGACCGGTGTTCCTCCAAGTGGCCGAGGCGCTACCGCATCACAGCGCTTCCGCGATCAGGTTCGCGAACGCCTGTCCGCCACGGGCATTGGGATGGAACGGCGCGGCCGGGGAGGCGGGCAGCAGCGGCTCGATCCAGCGGTCCTGCGGGGCGGCGCACGAGTCGTGTCCGAGGCCGGCTCGACGCAGATCGACGAAGGTCGCGTTGTGCGCGGCGGCCTGTTCGGCGATGCGGTCGCCGAGACGGTCGATGGTGGTCTGCAGGTAGTCGGCGTCGCGGGCCGTGATCGGGGCCGCGAGGTCCGGGCATCCGCCGGGGCGCAGGTACTGGCCGTAGCTGGTGATCATGACGCGCGCGCGGGGTGCGCGGCGCGCGATCTCGTCGAGGGTGGCGCCGATGGTCGAGGCGGCGGCGTCCACCTTGTTGGCGAGTTGGTCGACGCCGCCGCCGGTGAAGCGGTCCACGCAGGCGCGGGCGGCGTTGTCCGGTGCCGGGTTCGAACAGCCGATCAGGTCCTGGAACAGTCCTGCGTCGTTCGCTCCGATGGTGAGGGTGACCAGGTCGGTGCTCGCGCTCAGGGCGTCGTACTGTGGTGTCGTGCCGCGGCCCCATCCGGGACCGGCTTTGTCGAAGTCCTGGGCTTTGGCTCCGGAGCAGGTCACGTTCCGGAAGTTCCGGATGCCCAGGGTGGCGGCCAGTCGTGCCGGATATCCGTTGTCGACCGACCGCAGGCAGCTCGGCGAGTCGCCGGCCTGGGCCGGTACCAGGGGTCCGGCCGCGAACGAGTCGCCCAGGGCGACGTACTCCTCATAACTCTGCGGGCTCGCGTCGGCCGCTGTCGGCGTCGTGAGCATCGTCGCGAAGGCCGCCGCGGCGGCGAGGCCGGTCAGTGCGGAACGCATATGTCCTCATCTCGGTCGAGGCTGAAATCTGTGCGAGTGTACAGATTATTAGAATCTGTGCGTTTGTACAGGATTCTTTGGGTGATTCGCTGCGCCGCTGGGGGTTTCGGAGAGCTACTCGGGTTCCGGCCCGACGCGCCGCCGCAGCAGCCGGTCGGCCGCATCGCGTTCGGGCCCGGCGAGATGTGACAGCGTCAACGCGCGCAACGCCTGGTGCAGGGAATCGGCTTCCACCGCCCGGGTGCGCGGACGGCCGAGGCGATGCAGCAGGAAACCGTCGATCATGGCAACGATCTGCCCGGCCGCCTCCTCGGGATCGACGGCCCCGCAGGCGCGCAGCACCCGCGCGGCGAGCGCTTCGAACTGTTCGAGCGCCTCGGTGACCGGGCCCTCCAGTTCGGGTCGCCGCCCGGCGTCCAGGTACAGCTGGAACTGGGCGACCACCGCGGTGCGGGAGCGGGCGGCGGTGACGGCGATGAGCCGCAGCAGTTCGTCGAGGGTGGGGCGTTCAGCGAGGGCCTTCTCGAACATCGGCCCGAATTCGGCGATGCGGTCGCGGACCTGCAGTGCGAGCGCCTCGTCGATCAGGTCCTGGACGGAGGCGAAGAAGTACCCGGTCGTCGCGCCCGGTAGTTCGGCGCGGGCGGCCACCTTGCGATGGGTCACGGCCGCGGGTCCCTGCTCGGCGATCAACTCCAGCGCCGCGCGGACCAGCGCCTCGCGCCGCAGCCGGCTGCGTTCCTGTCGGGGCTGTTCGCGCGCGGGACCGCCCATGCCTCCCAAACCCTGTTCGGCGCACAGGCATCCGGGCATCCTGTGCGAATGCCCAGATTCTAGTGCCTGCGGTGGGTCAGCCGTAGAGCTGCACGAATCGTTCGAGGGAGCGTTCGATATCGCCGCGCAGGGCGCGTGCGACGGCCGAGCCGATGGGGCCGAACAGCGGTGCGCCGCCGAGTTCGAAGTTCGCGGTGACCTGTGAGCCGTTCGAGCTCGGCGCGACTCGCAGTTCGATGCCGAACTTGGTGCCGCCGATGCCGGAACCGTTGAGGATCAACCGGTTCGGGGGTTCGGCCGTCTTGACCGTCCAGGTGACGCGATTGCGGAAGCCCTTGACGGTGGCGACCCCGATCAACCGGGTGCCGGGGGTGAGTTCGTCGGGGATCGTGCCGCGCCAGCCCTCGTGCAAGGTCAGCCACTTGTCCAGTTCGGGCAGGTCGGAGGCGCGCGACCAGGCCTGGTCGGGTGGGATCGGGACGTCTATGGAAACCTCGAGCTTGGCCATGGGTGCGATGGTATCCGTTACACGACGTAGCACTGAATGCGCGAGGTCGGCTCGGCGGTTCCTCAGCAAGCCCACAGGCAATTCGGGAGCGGAGCAGGGGTTTCGCCCGTTGAATGGGTAGTGCTGGTCGACAGCACCCCGTGAGTCCGAGTCCCAGGAGGTCGGGTCGTGCACACCGAAGCCATCGAGGTGGGAGGCGTCGAGGTCGATGCGGGGGCGCTGCTCGTCCGGGTGTCGGGGGCGGGGGTGAGCCGGTTGGGCCGTCGGACCGTCAATGCGGACGCCTTCGCCACGTTCACGGATATGCCGAGTGGGCGTAGCGCTTTCGTGGTGGCCGACGGGGTCGGCGACCATCTGGCGGCGGCTCGGGCGGCCCGGCTGGCGGCCTCGATCGCGGCGAAGGTGGCGGTCACCGAGGGCGCGGAGGCCGGAATCCTGGCGGCGCAGCAGGGTTTGGTGGACGAGCTACCCGAGTCAGCCGCCGACTGCGTGCTGGTGGTCGCGGTGCTGCCGAGTCAGGGGCAGCCGGACGGGCCGTGCGATATCGCGTGGGTCGGCGACTGCCGGGCCTACCGCTGGAACGGCCGTGTCCTGCATCGCATGACCACCGATCACACCGTGGCCGAGTACTTCCGGGCGCGCGGGCATGATCCGCTGCCCGGCATGCGGCATCTGGTGACCACGTCGGTGCGCACGGTGCGGCCCGGCGATATCGGCCGCGCGTCCACCGGGTCGAGCGCGGGGCGGCTGCTGCTGTGCAGTGACGGGGTGGGCAAGCAGCTCGGTATGCCGATCATCAAATCGATCCTGGCGCAGGGGTCCTCGGCGGGTCAGGTCGCCGAGGGGCTGGTCGGCGCGGCGCTCGGACGGGGCGGCACCGATAACACGACGGCGCTGGTGGTGGACGCGATTCGCTGACTCGGCAGGACAATTTCCCCGAATCCACCCATGCTGGTCGAGTGACCAACTAGCTTGGGCTCGAACGTTCCACTGGGCAGTATCGGGGTTTCGCCGTGGCAGACAGATCGACATCCATTCGCGCACGCATCGGCGAGCTGCTCCGGACGCGCCGGGCCTCGGGTCCGCTTCGGGTCCTGGTGGTGCTGTTCCTGGTGGTGCCGACGCTCATCTCGGCGGTCTACATGTGGATCATGTGGGACCCGGAGCTGTATCTGAAGCGGATCCCGGTGGCGGTCGCCAGCGACGATGTCGGCGGCGTCTCCGACGGCAAGGCCCAGAACATGGGTACCGAGATTCTCGACACCCTGGTGTCCGGCGGCGAGCTACAGTTCCATCGGGTCAGCAGCGCCGAAGCCGTGCAGGGCCTGCGCGAGAGCCGCTACGCGTTCTCCGTCGTCATCCCCGCGGATTTCACCCGCAGCGTGCTGAGCGTGACCGATCCGGTGCCGCAGCGTGCCCGAATCGCGGTCTGGTACAACGACTTCAACGGCACTCTCGGCCCCGCCGTCGCCAATAGCGTGATCGCCGACGCCCAGAACCAGATCGCCGCCACCATCGGCCGCGGCTACGCCTCGCAGATCCTGGTCGGCGTCAACAGTCTCGGCACGGGCATCGGCGACGCCTCGAAGGGTGCGACCCAGTTGGCGCAGGGCACCGCCCAGCTGGCCGACGGCTCCGGGCAACTCTCGACCGGCCTGGACGAGGCTGCCACCGGCGCCACGCAACTCGTCGCGGGCACCCGCGAACTCCACACCGGCACAGTGCAACTCGCCGACGGCGCCCACGAGCTGGTCTCGGGCACCGATCAGCTCGGCACCGGGGCGACCCAGATCCGCGACGGCGTCGACCAGATCATCACTCCTCTGCTCGACGCTATCGAACCCGCCGGAAAGCTCGCGACCCAACTGAACCCGTTGCTCGACGAGCTGAGCAAGAACCCCGATCCGTCCCTGGCCGATGCCGCCACCCAGTTGAAGGGCCTGATCGGCCAGGCCCGCCCCGGCGACCCCGATTCCCTGGTCGGTCAGCTCGCCCAATTGCGGGACGGCACCAAGGAACTGGCCCGCCAGCTCACCGACCCCAAGGCCGAGTACCGCGCCGGTGTCCTGGCCCTGGCCGACGGCTCCACCCAGCTCCGCGACGGCACGGTCCAACTCGGCACGGGCGCCACCGAACTCTCCACCGGCCTCCGCCAACTCGCCGACGGCGGCCACGAACTCCGCTCCGGCGTCACCCAATTGGGCGACGGCGCAACCCAACTCGACACCGGCCTCCGCGACGGCGCCACCGCTGCCCCCCACATCGAAGACCCCACCGCCTCCGCCGACGTGATCGCCCAGCCCGTCACCATGGACATCCGCAACCAGGAGCCGAGTCAGGTGGTGCGCGGCGGCGACCGCAGCCACAAGGAAATCTCCCGAGGCGCCGCCCCCGCCTTGATCGTCATGGGCACCTTCCTCGCCGCCATCATCCTCTGGATGCTGTTGCACCCCTTGCGAGGCCGCACCCCCGGCGGTACCTCCTGGCTGCGCTCGGCGACCCCTCTTCTCCGCGGCGCAGCCGTCGGCACCACCGCGGTCATCGCAGTTGCCGCCCTCGCCGCGCTCTACGGCCATTCGACAGGTTGGTCCCCCGACAACTGGCTCGCCATGTCAGCAGTCCTGGTCCTCGTAGGTGCGGTAGCCGCCACCACAACCCAACTCTTCGTCATCCTCTTCGGCCGAGTAACCGGCTCCATAGCCGCCTTCGCCTTCTACATGTTCCAGATCTTCACCTTCGGCGGCGTATTCCCCGCCGGCACAACACCCCCCGCCTTCCGTCCCTTCCAAGACATCGCCCCCATGACCTTCGCCCGCCGAGCCATCATCCGAGCCGACATCTCCCTCTACGACACCATGTTCTGGACTTCCATCGCGGTCCTCCTGGTGATGCTCGCCCTATCCCTGGCCCTGATGCTCACCGCCCGCCATTACTCCACCGCCCCCGCCCGTTCGAAGTCCCCCTCCACCCCGGACCTCGCCCCCATCGAAGCCTGAAGACCACCCCTGACCACCCGATTAGGTGCATCTCCACCCCTCTGTGTAATGTTGTCTTCACCGACGCGGGGTGGAGCAGCTCGGTAGCTCGCTGGGCTCATAACCCAGAGGTCGCAGGTTCAAATCCTGTCCCCGCTACAAACGAGGGCGGTCCTGACCAGTAGGTTTCAGGACCGCCCTCAACTTTTGTCTACGCTGCGGGAGGCGGCGTTGACATCATGCCGAGACGATCAGGTCGGTCACCGCCTGAAAAATCGTGAGATGTATGGCCATCAGATGCTTCCAGTGGACAGAGCGGGACAGGTGGGACCGTGATTGCTGGGTTGTCGGCCCTGTGATCGCACGACCTCGCCGATGTCCCCTGGGAGCTCCCCGCGGCCCGTGGTTGGGCACCGGGCAATAGCGGTCATGCCGGTTCGAATCTGCGGTGTGGCGCGCACAGCATCCACAACGTCGCCGCCCAGTAGTGAGCTATCGCGGAGAGTCGTATCGATCGCGGTGGTGAGCCGTTCGAAGCTGATGTCGACCGAGCGGGGCATCGCGAACCTGCGTGAAAGTTCCAGGGAGGGCCTGCCGTTCGGCGAGGTAGTCGACGAGCACATCCCGGATATCGCGATTGGCCAGCTGGTAGCGGTCGACGAGCGTCCTCGACGCTCTGCTGGTCGCCCAACGCGGTGATCCCCCGCCGGTAGCGGCCCACTCGCTCCCGCGCAAACGGTTCCATCGGATTGCGGTGGGCATGCGCCCGCCGCTCACCCTTGCCACGGTCCAACGTGCGCAGCTAATTCGGAGATACCGTGACCGTTTGTGCCTGGGCACTCTCGTTCCGTGCCACCAGCGCGGTATTCGGGTTGCTCTGGTACGGGAGCTCGGTACTGTGCGGCGTGGATGAGCTGATCGTGGAGCGTGGCGGGGATCCGGTTGGGGTTATCTCGTCGCACTCTCACGTCGGATCATCCGGCCGGGGCCATAGTGGACGGCTTCGGAACCGGTGCCCCGCTTCGCCAACTCGTGCGGTGCATCGTGCTCGGCGGCCGGGTGGATCGGCCCGCAAGCTCTTCTGATCCACCCGGCCTGCGCCGCGATTGGACCGTCACGGTGGCAGTCGATGATCGCCATCGGTGATGAGCTGCGCGACCGCTACCCGCAACTATTGCCGGTGCTGACCGGCCTGGATGGTGCCGCCGATCTGGTCCAGGCCGACATCGGGATGCGCCACCGACTCCTCGACGCCGAAATCTGCAGTCGCAAAGCCGATTTCACCACGATCCCCCGATCGGATGCGCCGGCGCCGGCGTACCACCGCCGACCGACGATGTGAGCAATCTGTTGGCGCGGCGGTGGTGAACTATCGAGCGGGTCCTGTTGTCGGTCGAGGGGCAGTGCCGGGGTGCCGATGTTCATCAGCGGTCGTGTCAGTCGCTGCGGTGGTGAGGCCGACGTCGTCATCGGTGCACCGCGTCGGTTGCGGGGTGCGCCCGCTGTGACAAGGTCTGCCACGTCGAAATCCATTGGGCGGACACGGTCTGCGGTTGCATCCGCGGCCGGGGTCCACGCGGGTGGCACTGGACAATGTCAAGATCCACCGACAAACACCATCCAGCAT
>NZ_JBHWHH010000011.1:0-71779 GCF_042732555.1 Nocardia sp. NPDC059764 | reverse complement strand
TGTTGCGGGGGGGCCCGGCCGAGGCGGGGGGGGCGGGGGCCGCGCTGGGCCAGCGCGGTCGCGATGCCGAGCCCGACGCCTTGCCCGCCGCCGGTGACGAGGGCGACTTTTCCTTCGAGCAGTCCGGTCATCATCGCGCCCCGATCGCTTCGGGCGCGCCAGGCAGCGTCGGGTAGTACGCGCCCGCCGACCAGCCACCGTCGACGGCCAGTTCGGCGCCGCTGATGTAGCTGGCTTCATCGCTGGCGACGAACAGCGTGGCGTGCGCGATTTCCTCGGACTCGCCGATGCGCTGCAATGGCACACCGATGTAGTTCTTCTGCAGATCTTCGCCGGTCTGCCCGGTCGGGTTGCCGAGCGCGGTGTCGACACCACCCGGATGGATCGAGCACACCCGAATTCCCGAGGGGCCCAATTCGAATGCCAGGGACTTCGTCAATCCACGGATCGCCCACTTGCTCGCGGTGTAGGCAGACAGGCCATTGACACCGCGCAACCCGTCGAGCGAAGAGATATTGACGATGGCGCCCTTACCCGCCGCCTTCATCGTGGGCACGACGGTCTTCGCGCCGAGAAGCGGGCCGAGGACATTGATGTCGAGCAGGCGCTCGGTATCCGGAATCGACAGTGTCTCGATCGCACCCCAATGCATGACACCCGCATTGTTGACGAGAATGTCGATACCGCCGAATCGATCGAGCGCCAGTGTGGCGATTTCGGACCAGTCGGACTCGTCACGGACGTCGAGCGAGCTGAACACGGCAGAATCACCCAGCTCGCCGGCTACTGCCGCGCCCTTGTCGGTGAGGACGTCGCCGAGGACGACCTTCGCGCCTTCCGCGGCGAAGAGCCGGGCCGTGGCCGCGCCCATGCCCTGCGCGGCCCCGGTAATAATGGCAACCTTGCCTGCCAATCGTCCCATTCTTTTAGATCCACCTATCATCTTCGAGCGGTGTGAAATTCGACGTGACTGTAACCATCGTGTCGATGCGTCTGCGTTTCCCGTTCCCATTCATCGGGAATCCTTTGCGCGGACAGACGATTTCTGGCATTAAGCGTCTCTCTGTTTCGACTTTCGCCCAGCAGTAGAACTCGCTATTTGCCGCGACGTGCGGCTCCGCGCAATGAATGCTGCAAAGCCTGTTCAGGCGGGGGCCCAGCGGTTGGCGGTGAGGGCGTAGCCCGGTAGGCCGTCGGTGGATTGAATCGATTCATAGATGCGCTGGTATCCGGTGGTGGCGATGCGCCAGACGCCGCCCTCCCGGCGATAGGTGTCGGTGTAGTAGGCAGCGCCGCGGATCATGCGGTGATCGTCGGGGAAGA
The DNA here is from genome assembly GCF_042732555.1 of Nocardia sp. NPDC059764. NCBI lineage: Bacteria > Bacillati > Actinomycetota > Actinomycetes > Mycobacteriales > Nocardiaceae > Nocardia > Nocardia sp. NPDC059764. Next base: position 70,456 of record NZ_JBHWHH010000011.1, on the reverse strand, counting down.
TGACGGTGTCTTCCAGACTCCAACTGCCGGTGGCGGTGTCGCCCTCGACGGTGATCTCGGGATGCCCGGCCACATGGACGGTGATGATGTTGCCGCCGAGTCCCGCGCGCATGTAGTCGACGATCTGGTCACGGCCGCGGAACTCCGCGGGCAGGTTTCCGGAGGGGGAGCCGTAGTTGGCGACGACATCCGAGCAGAGGGTATCGGCGAACTCGTCCCACCGCTTCAGGTCCAGGGTGCGTAGGTAGCGGTATTTGAGGGTGCGGATCGCTTCGCGGGCTTCGATTTCCATGCCGTGCGACGGTAGGCGAAACGGACGCACGCGCAGCGGGCATGCGGTGGCGGTACCAGTGGGCGGGACCAGCTCACCGCTGACTGGTCAGCGACGGATGCTACGGCAGCTTCGACCACCGCCCGGACATGGGCTTACCCGAAATCGGCTGCGCTGGGAGGGAAATCGGCTATCCGGTCTTACCGGTCGGACGCCGGCTTTCGTTGATCGGGCCCGTGACTGTGTGCTGATGGCGACGCATGCGGTCATGGGGCCATCACAGCATCGTGGAAGGAAATCCTCATGGTTGACCCCGCATTGATTTGTCCAGTCCGTGCAGACTCGATCACTCGGTGGGACTACGAAGCCGACGTGGTCGTCGCGGGTTTCGGTGTCGCCGGTGCGTGCGCGGCCGTGGAAGCGGCGACCCGGGGGGCGCAGGTCCTGGTGCTGGAACGCACCGGCGGCTGGGGTGGGGCGGCGGCGATGGCCGGCGGGTTCATCTACCTGGGCGGCGGCACACCGTTGCAGACCGCCTGTGGATTCACCGACACCGTCGCGGATATGAAGGCATTCATGAAGGCCGCGTTGGGGCCCGGCGCCGACGAAGCGAAGATCGACCTGTACTGCGAAGGCAGCGTCGATCACTATCGGTGGCTGGCCGAGGAGATCGGGGTCCCGTTCAAGGCGGAGTTCTGGGGAGAGCCGGGCTGGGAGCCGCCGACCGATGCCGGGCTGATGTACAGCGGCGGAGAGAACTCCGCCCCGTACAACACGATCGCCGCGCCCGCGCCGCGCGGACACGTGCCGCAGATGTCGGATAAGCAGGCCGGTGGGGAGCGTGGCGGCGGGTACATGCTGATGAAACCGCTCGCGGACAAGGCGGCCGCGCTGGGCGTGGAATCCGTGTACGACATGCGAGTTCAGGCGCTGATCGTCGACGCCGACGGCCGCGTGGTCGGGCTCACCGCCAAGCGGTACGGCCGGATGGTCGCGGTGCGGGCCCGTCGGGGCGTGGTGTTGGCGACCGGCAGCTTCGCCTACAACGACGCCATGGTCGAAGCCTTCGCGCCGCGGATCGCGGGGCGTCCGGCGGCCTCGATCGAAGAGCACGACGGACGCGCCATCCAGATCGCGCAGGCCCTCGGTGCGGATCTGGCCCACATGGACGCGACCGAAGTGGCGTTCTACTGCGATCCGCAGCTGTTCGTCCGCGGCATCCTCGTCAATGGTCGCGGCCAGCGCTACATCCCCGAGGACACCTACCCCGGCCATGTCGGCCAGGCGACCTTGCTGCGCAACGACAATCAAGCCTTCCTGATCATCGACGAGGCGGCCTACGAAGAGGGGACATCGCGTCCGACCGCGACACCGCAGCTGCGATTCCCGCCGACCTGGGTTTGCGAGACCGTCGCCGAACTCGAAACGGAGATGGGACTGCCCGCGGGAACGCTGCAGGCCACCGTCGAGGTGTACAACGCCCACGCCATGCGTGGTGAGGACCCGGTGCTGGGCAAGAAGTCCGAATGGGTCAAGCCGATCGGTTCGCCGGTGGCGGCCATCGACCTGCGTGGTATGACGGGCGGCTTCACCCTCGGCGGGCTGCGCACCGATCTCGACTCGCGGGTCCTGCACGTCGGGGGCGCTCCGATTCCGGGGCTCTACGCGGCGGGCCGGTGCACCGCCGGAGTATCCGCCGGCGGCTACGTCAGCGGCGCGTCGCTGGGTGACGGCAGCTTTTTCGGTCGCCGCGCCGGTCGCTCCGCCGCTTGTCGCTAACGACTGAAGCTGTCGTCGCTCAGGTGTGACGGCAGGTTTTGGTTGTCACCACAGCATGGTGCTGACGTGGGCCCTCACCCATATGTGCAGACCATGGTTGTCACTGAATGCTGGTTGTAGTTGTCACCGGAAGCGGCGAACCCGAACTCTGCACGCGGCCGTTGGACGGTTCAGAGGCCGAAGCGGGCCCGACGGCAGGCTGCGACAGCGTCCGCTGGTCCAGCCAGTTCGATCTGTGCGACGGTCTGCCGGCCGAAGAAGTAGATAAGCAGTTCACCGGGCGGACCACTGATCCGAACTACTGGCTCGGTTGGTCGGATGGTTTTGATGTGGGTGGTGGCCGCCCACTGGATCTCCAACCCGATTCCACGCAATCTGCGGCTCAGGTAGCGACTACCGCGGCAGACGTTGTGCCATAACGCTGTTTCGAGTGCGGGCGTCAGGTCGCTGCGTGGACTCCGGCCATTGGCGCGGCGCAGGTCCTCGTGATGGACGAAGAACTCATTGAGACTCGGGAAGCTACGAACCCATCCGAGGCGGAAGAACCCCGGAGGAGGACCCGACCGGATCCTCTCCACGAGCCAGTCGAACTCGTGCTGCTGGGTCAGCCTGGTCTGGCGTCGGCTGGCGAAGCGTTGGAACGGTCCGGGGAGCACAAGGCAGGGTCCGGCGAGGAGATCGCGTTCACGCAGCACGAGGTGGGCGGCGAGATCTTTGGCGGTCCAGCCCTCGAGCAGTGTGGGAGCGTTGGGTCCGAGTTCTTCGAACAGATCGCACAGTGCCAGGCGTTCCTGTGCATCGAACGGCAGATCCTCCATGCCCCAATGGTGTCAACCTCTGCATAGGTTTCGATATTTGCGCCGACGTCGTTATGGATTCTTGTTTGCGCAGTGCCTGATTCGTACGGCATCTTCACGAGGATGGCACCGGATTTCCGGTCGTCGGCGTGATCCGACGTTCTGCGCGACCGGTGGATGCGAGAGGAACTCAGCGATGGCGATCGCCCTTCGCGACGATCGAGGCGATGGTCTCGGCTACATCAGTATGGCGTTGGGGTGGGATCCGGTGCGGCGCGTACGGGTCGGCAGACCTCGTCCTGAGATCGATTTGAATGCTGCGGCTCTGCTGTATGCGGGTGATCGCCTGGTCGACGACGCGGTGCCCGAGTGTGGTCAATTCGATGATGAGCTCCCGGCGGGACTCGGGGTTCTGCTTGCGGTTCACCAGGCCCGCGGCTACCAGACGGTCCACCATGCGCGCCGCGGTCGACGGTTGCACGTTCAACGCGTTGGACAACGTGACGACCTTTGACGGACCACGCGTGGACAGGATTACCAGGGTCCGAAACTGCGCGATGGTGATGGACTCGTCGACCAGCGCGATCGATGGCCGCGGTGCTGTCGCAACTCCCCGCGGCGCGCCTGGTGCGACGCATCGATACCGCGCACGTCGTGCGCGAACGTGCCCAATGACGATCACGGCCACATCCGAAGGAGAACAACGCATGGCCACACCGAATCTCGCATCCAAGGTCGGTGCGCGAGCACTGAGAACCCGCTGGGTGGTACGAGCCCCGATCGCCCTCTACCGGGCCGGGCTCGGCTTCGTCTTCGGTACCCGGCTCCTGATGCTCGAACACACGGGCCGACGCAGCGGGCAACGCCGATACGTCGTCTTGGAGGTAGTGGACCGACCCGCGCCCGACCAGTACATCGTCGTCTCCGGATTCGGAACGAAAGCACAGTGGTACCGCAACATCTCCGCGCATCCCGAGGTGCGAATCTCGGTCGGTACCCGACGCGGCGTCTCCGCGATCGCGACACCGATGACGACCACCGAATCAGCTCTGGCGCTTGACCGGTACATCCAGCGCCACCCCGCGGCGTGGGCCAAACTGCGCGAAACGATCGAGGCAGCCACCGGTGAGCCGGTCGATACCCTCCCCATGGTGCTATTGCGCGTCCGATAACTACACAGTCCTCCGGTGGCTATACGGGATTGAACCTGGACTTCACATCCGACGTGTTCGGCGCTCTCGCAACCGGAATCGGTGCGGCCACAGGACACCGAGGCGCCACGTGCGCCCTCACCTACCGCTTCAACCACCGCGACCTGCGAAACTAGAACGATCGCGGGCAGCATGCGAAGACCCACTGACTGCAGCGCTGGTTCGACCAGATCTCGGCGGGAGTCGATGGGCTGGCGCCACGCGGTGCCACCCATGGTCGAGGCCCTCGATTTCGCCCACCGCCGCCAGTGCGAGCTGTGTGTCGAGGGCTCCCACTGCGTCACCCGCGTACTCGAAGTCGTCGGCCTGGCCACAGCGTTCGACATCTGCGAGTAGCCGAATCCCGGCCCACACCTGTCGCCCAAGCACGACCCTGGCCGTGCGGCTATCACGCGCGACAGTGCCGTCAGGGGCAACCCTGACGGGGTTGTGCACCATCGTGCGGATCGCGGCCATGGGGATATCACGGCGGCACCGCGGCTGCCCAGTCGCGTCATCCACTGTGGGGCATCGCATTTGCGGGTTCCTAGTTTCGACGGTTGCGTGGCTTCGCTGACGCCGACCAGATGACCCCAGCCCCCGATCGTGGCCACCCGATGACGTGGCGAACGACGCTGCCGCCTCATCAGGGGTGCTCGGCGGCGTATTTCTCGCGCCAGCGGTCGATCAGGGGAACGAGTTCGTCGAGCATGAAGGTGTAGAAGTCCTGCATTTCGTGCATGCGGCGCGCGGTGATCGTGCCGGAATCGGCGGCGGCGAGTCCTTCTCGGGCGGAGTCGCGCATGGTGGCCAGCATGGTGTTCTGCTGCGACATCAGCGCCGCCCACGCGCCGGAACGGAAGCGGTAGTGGTCGCGTCGACTCCCCGGCGCGGGCACGCGTTCGATGAGCCCGACCGGGGTGAGGTGCTTGATCGCGGTCGACACCGCGCCGGAACTGATCGACAGCTCCTCGCACAGGTCCGCGGCGGTCATCGTGTCCTGCTCGGTGTAGAGCAGCGCGGTGAGCACCCGGGCGGTCGAACGCTGCATGCCGCCGCCTGCCGACAAGGTCAGCGCCAGTTTCTCCGCGGCTTCACGCAGTCGGTCATTGGTTCCCATACCCAGAAGATAGCAGAGCATGAACCTTCTGAGTATTTACAAATCTCTGAAATCTAGATATGTTCCAGCCTATGAAAGCTATCGAGCTGGACGGTCTCACCAAGACCTACGGCGCAGCCCGCGGGCTGGTCGATCTGTCCCTGTCGGTCGAACCCGGCGAGGTTTTCGGCTACCTGGGCCCCAACGGCGCCGGGAAGTCCACCACCATCCGGGTGCTGCTGGATCTGATCCGGCCCACCGCCGGCACCGTGCGCGTGCTCGGGATGGACCCGCGCGCCCAAGCGGTCCAGCTGCACGACCGGATCGGTTATCTCGCGGGTGATTTCGTCGCGCCGGGCCGTCAGCGGGTCGGGAGCGCGTTGCGGTTTCTGGCCGCGTTGCGCGGCGGCGCCGGCGCGGCGCGGATCGACGAGCTGTGTGAGCGCCTCGAACTGGATCAGAGTCGGCAGATCTCGCAGCTGTCGAAGGGCAACAGGCAGAAGGTCGGGCTGGTGCAGGCTTTCGTGCACGAACCCGAACTGCTCATCCTCGACGAACCGACGTCCGGGCTGGATCCGATCGCCCAGCAGCGTTTTCTCGACATGGTCGCCGAGGCCGCCGCGAATGGGCAGACGGTGTTCATGTCCAGCCACATCATGAGCGAGGTCGAAGCCGTCGCCGACCGCGTCGCCATCATCCGCGAGGGCCGCCTGGTCGCCCTCGACACCGTCGAAGGGCTGCGTGCCGACGCGGTGCGCCAGGTCGAAGTCACCTTCACCGGCCCCGCCGACCCCACCCCCTTCCTCGCGCTGACCGGCGTCAGCGACGTCCACGCCGACGGGGCGAATCTGCGCTGCCAGGTGACCGGCAGCCCTGACGCCCTGATCCGCGCCCTGGCCAACCACAACCTGGCGGGGCTGCTGGTCACCGAGCCCGCGCTCGAGGACCTGTTCCACGCCTACTACACCGGAAACGACGTCCATGCTGCTGCCTGAGCTCTACACCCGCACCCTGCTCGACAACCGTCGCGCCCTGCTCGGATGGGCGATCGGCACCACGGTGGTGGGAGCGATGTACGCCGGGTTCTACCCGCAGGTCTCCGAGGGCGGCATGGCCGCGACCGTCGAGAACTACCCAGAAGCGATGCGGGAAGCGTTGCGCCTGAACGACATGGGTTCGGCCGCAGGGTATCTCGGCTCCACGGTCTTCGGGCTGCTGCTACCGCTGCTGATGATGGCCTACGGCGTCACCTTCGGTGCCCGCGCGATCGCCGGAGACGAGGAATCCGGCTACCTGGATTTGCTGCTGGCCCACCCGATCAGCCGAACCCGCCTGGCCCTGCAACGTTTCGCGGGTCTGGTCACCGGCGCGGTCGCCACCGCGACCCTGGTGCTGCTCGCGATGCTGGCGATCCGGCCGGGCGCCGACCTGGAATCGATCGGTGTCGCCGAATTCGCCGCTCAGTGCGCGCATCTGGCGTTGCTCGGCATCACCTTCGGAGCCCTCGCGATCGGACTCGGCGCCGCCCTCGGCAAACGCGGCCAAGTCCTGGCCATCACCGTCGCGGTCGGTGTGCTCGCCTATATCGCGGGCACCCTCGCGGGCATGATCGGCGCCGACTGGCTGAAATACCTCTCGCCGTTTCACTACTACATCGGCGGCGAACCACTGCGCCACGGCATGCAATGGGGCGACGCCGCGGTCCTGCTCGCGGCCGCAGCGGTGTCGATCGGTCTCGGATTCCTCCGCTTCAACCGCCGCGACCTGCGCTCCTGACCCGCCTCGGGGCCCGCTGGCGATGCATGTGGCGCGCTCGAATGGGTTTCCCGGGATTCGCGCGCGCCTGGCTGAGCGGTCGACTTCCATGGTCGCTGTGCGGTGGTCACAGACCTGCCGCTGGATAGATCTGGCAACAACCGCGAGTGTGTCGGACTCTGCGGTGGACGTCTTGTGCTGCATGGTCAATTGCCGCGTCGCTGGTCGGTGGTCTGCGCTGCCATAACCGGCGAGATGACGATGCCTGTCGCGGCACTCGATTCCAGAAGAACCTCGGACGACCTCGTGGGGTAGTTCGGTAACTGCGGTTGGTGGTGACAGGACCGGGTTGGTGGTGACAGATAAGACCTGTAAGTGACAACTGAAACCTGTCGTCGCTCAGGGGTCGAATCGGGGTGTTTCCCGATGCCGGGTGTCGGATACCCGTGCCAGTATCGGAGGCATGTATCCGTCCGCGCCCTTGTACGACCCTGCCCGCGGGGCCGCCACCGTGGCGACCCAGCCCAAGCTGGTGCGGCGCACGGGTGGGCGCGTGGTCGGCGGGGTCGCGGGCGGGCTCTCGGACCACCTGGGGATCGATGTCTTCAAGGTGCGGATGGCGTTCGTGCTGCTGTCCGCCCTCGCCGGGGCCGGGATCGTCGCCTACGGCATGTTGTGGATCTTCACTCCCGCGGGCGCCGACGCGGCCCCGCCGACCGGATCCGAACGGCGGCAGGCCATCGGTATGGCGCTGCTCGGCATGGCGCTGTCGGTGGCGACCGCGTGGTTGTTCAACGGGACGGCTGCGCACGTGGTGGGGCCGATCATCGTGGTGGCGGTCGGCGCGGCGCTGGTGTGGCGCGAATTCGACGCGGACGGACCGAGATCGGTCATCGGACTGCCCGCCAAGCCGTCGGTGGTGACGTGGGCGCGCATCGTCGGCGGGGCCACGCTCATCGTGGTCGGGCTCGGGGTGGTGGTGCTGGGGCGGATCAATCTGAGTTCGCTCGGGTCGGCGCTGCTGGCGGTGGCGGTGACCCTGGTGGGCGCCGGACTGCTGACCGTGCCGCTGTGGCTGCGCATGGTGCGGGCGCTGAATTCCGAACGGGCGGCGCGGATTCGCAATGACGAACGCGAGGAGATCGCCTCGCACCTGCACGACTCGGTGCTGCAGACGCTGGCCCTGATCCAGCGCCAGGCCGGCGATCCGCAGGAAGTGGTGCGGCTGGCCCGCAGCCAGGAACGCGAGCTACGCAAATGGCTGTTCGAGGACGCCGGGCCCGCGCAGTCGAGCCTGGCCGCGGCGCTGCGCACCATCGCGGGCGAGGTGGAGGATCAGCACGGGGTGAAGGTCACCCCGGTCACCGTGGGCGATGTGTCGATGGATCTCGACGACAGCGGAATCGGTTTGCCCAAGGAGCATTTCACCGCGGTGCTGGGGGCCAGCCGGGAGGCGCTGGTCAATGCCGCCAAGCACGCCGGGGTGCCGACCATCGACCTCTACGCCGAAGTGGAACCGCATCAGGTGAGTGTCTTCGTGCGCGACCGCGGCAAGGGCTTCGACCCGGACGCGGTGTCCACGGACCGTCGAGGCGTGGCCAAGTCCATTCACGCCCGCATCGACCGGCGCGGCGGGCACGTGGAGATCAAGTCCTCGCCCGGCAACGGCACCGAGGTGCGAATCTTCATGCCGCGCAAGGACGGCGGCGACGAGCGGCTGGTGGTGCAGACCGACAGCCCGGAAGACGCCGCGCAGCTGTGAGTTGTGGGGCGCGCCGGGGGCCGGGGATTGTGGTACCGATGGGGGCAGGGTTCGTCAGGTGAGGAGAACTAGGTGAGCGTCCGGGTCTTTCTGGTCGACGATCATGCGGTGTTCCGGTCCGGGGTGCGGGCGGAGCTGAGCCGTGAATCCGATATGGAGGTGGTCGGCGAGGCGGGCGGCGTCGGCGAGGCCATCGCCGGGATCAAGGCGACCGCGCCGGACGTGGTGCTGCTCGACGTGCACATGCCCGACGGCGGCGGGGTCGCGGTGCTGCAGGGCATCGACGCCGGGCCGGTGTGCCTGGCGCTCAGCGTGTCCGACGCGGCCGAGGACGTGATCGCGGTGATCCGGGCGGGCGCGCGCGGGTACGTCACCAAGACCATCTCCGGGCCGGAACTGGCCGACGGCATTCGCCGGGTGTCGGGTGGGGACGCGGTGTTCTCGCCGCGGCTGGCCGGGTTCGTGCTGGACTCGTTCACCGGCAAGTCGCAGGTCCCCGAACCGCCGCTGGATCCGGAACTGGATTCGCTGACCCCGCGCGAACTGGAGGTGCTGCGGCTGCTGGCGCGCGGCTACACCTATCGCGAGATCGCCGAGACGCTGTTCATCTCGGTGAAGACGGTGGAGACCCACGCCTCGAACGTGCTGCGCAAGACCCAGCAGTCGAACCGGAACGCCCTCACCCGATGGGCGCACCGGCGTCGCATCGACTGAGGGCGTCGATCGGAAGCGCTTACAGCGCAACCAGGATGACGATGATGATCAGCAGGCCGATGAGCAGGCCGATCGCCACCGCCAGCGGGCCCGCGTTCGGGCCCAGCTTGCTGAAATCGAACTCGAAGCCCTTCGGTTTGGGCTGCGCCGCGACCGGGGCCGCGGGGGTGGTGCGCTGCGGGCGCGGCAGCGGGCTGGAGTTCGGGCTGCGCAGTCCGGCCGCGGAATTGCGGGCCGCCCACGCCGGAATCGTCCCGTCCTCGGTGCGGACCGGAGCGTTCAGGATGTAGGGAGCGGTGCCGGGACCGAAAGCGGCGGTGAGGATCTCGTTGCGGGCCTCGGTCATGGTGGGGCGGCGCTGCGGGGCGGGCTCCATCATGTGCAGTAGCACCTCGGTGAGCGGGCCGCTGCGGGCGGGCGGGGCGATCTGGGCCATGGCGGCGCGCTCCACGATGACATTGCTGTCCTCGTCGAAACCGTAGGGCGGCTGACCCTCGATGGCGGTGTACAGCGTTGCGCCGAGCGAGAATACGTCGCTGGCGGTGGTGGGGCGGGCCCCGCGGGCGACCTCCGGCGGCAGGTAGGCGGGGGTGCCGGTGATGACGTCGCCGATCTCCTCGCTGGTGTCGTTGGCGCCGCTGGAGATGCCGAAGTCGGAGAGCTTGACCATGCCGACCTCGTCGCCGCGGTCGGCGACCAGGATGTTGCCGGGTTTGATGTCGCGGTGCACGATGCCCGCGGCGTGCGCGGCGGCGAGCGCGTCGGCCACCTGCGCGCCGATCTGCGCCACCTCGATCGGGGACAACTGATCCACCAGCGCAAGGGCTTTGGCGACACTGCGCGAGGGCAGGTACTCCATGACCAGCCAGGGTTCACCGGCCTCGAGCACCACGTCGTAGACGGCGATGGCGTGCTCGTGTGACAGCTTGGCCGCGACCCGGCCCTCGTGCATGATCCGGCTGCGGACCTCGCGCGCCTCGTCCTCGCTCAGGCCCTGCGTGGTGAGGACCTGCTTGATGGCGACATCGCGGTGCAGCAGGCGATCGGTCGCCAGCCAGACGGCACCCATGCCGCCGCCGCCGAGCTTGGATTGCAGACGGTAGCGACCGGCCACCAGATAATCGGGGCCGACAATGGGACGAGCGCGTTCGGTCACGGGTGCAGGGTAGCGGAAAACCATCCTGACTGGCCTGGTTCGAAACCCGGGGTTTGCTGGGTCTTGCGGCGCGGTCTCGTGGATTCCTTTCCAGACCTTTACGGACACACCGTGTTTCGCACGACCTCCGGTGATGGGGGAGCGGCGGGAGATTCTCGGAGGTCCTGGGATCTTCCGGGCGAAACGACACCTGACCCGCCCACGCTCTCTTCTGGACAGCCGGTTGCCGCCGGGCCGGCGGCGGGCGGGGAGGGGTCGCACAGGTTGTGCGGCCGTGGTGGGGGCCACTGACTCTTGACGCGTCCCGGGACTCGAGTTCTACTGTGCATTGATCGAACATGAGTTCGATTATGTCAGGTAGCTGGATCGGTGCTAGCCCGTCGACTGGGAGAGGTGGTCACTGGATGGGTGCGGCGGCGGAAGCCAGGCGGGAACAGCTGGCGGAGTTGCGGCGGCGAATGGCCGCGGTCCCGGCGCGCGGCGCCGAGGCCACGGCGCGCGTACCGGTGGCGCCGGAGCCACGGCGGGAGCCGTTGCCGGTGCCCGCGGCACTCGAAAACCTTTTGCCCGACGGCGGATTGGCCAAGGGTTCGGTGGTCGTCTACAACGGCGCCGGCTCGCTGATCTCCGGGTTGCTGGCCGCGGTGACGAGCGCCGGCGGGCACGCCGCCGTGGTCGGGCTGCCGCGGCTGGGCCTGCTGGCCGCCGCCGAGATGGGAGCGCGGCTGGACCGGCTGGCCGTGGTCTCCGATCCCGGGCCCGATCCCCTCGAAGTTGCCTCGGTATTGCTCGATGGCCTGGACCTGGTGGTTCTCGGGCTGAACGGGCTGGCGGTGCCGATGTCTCGCGCCCGCGTCCTGGCCGCCCGCGCCCGCGGCAAGAACTCCACGCTGATGGTGACCAACGGCTCCTGGTCCGGGTCCGCGCTGCACATCGACACCCGGGTCGCCGGATACAGCGGACTGGGCCGGGGCTGCGGCCGGTTGCGGACCGTCCGCCTCGACGTCTCGGTCCGCGGCCGCTCCGCCCAGCCCCGGCTCGGCCACCTGTCCCTCAGTCCGGCCGACGGCCGCGTCGAATGGGTGTCCACCGCGGACGCCGACACCGCCGTCCCCGCCGCGCCCGAGCTACGGCTCGCCCGCCATGCCGCGTCCTGACCGCACCGCGGGCGACTGTCATGTCCCGGCCTAGACGGGTCCTGGTGGTCTGGTGCCCGGACTGGCCCGCGGTGGCGGCCGCCGCCGACGCGGGGGTCGAGGCCACCCGGCCGGTGGCGGTGCTCGCGGCCAATCGGGTGATCGCGTGCACGGCGACCGCGCGGGCCGAGGGGATCCGGCGCGGGCTGCGGAAGCGGGAGGCGCAGGGCCGGTGCCCGGAACTGCTGGTGGCGCAGGACGATCCGGATCGCGACGCGCGGCTGTTCGAGCCCGTGGTGACGGCCGTGGACGCGACGGTGCCGGGGGTCGAGGTGCTGCGGCCGGGCATGCTGGCGCTGTCGGCGCGCGGCGCGGCGCGGTTCTTCGGATCGGAGGAGGCCGCGGCCGAACGACTGGTCGACGCGGTGGCGGCGGTCGGGGTGGAATGCCAGATCGGCATCGCCGACGAGTTGTCCACCGCGGTCTTCGCCGCCCGCCGCGCCACCCTGGTGCCGTCCGGCAAGGGGGCGGAATTCCTTGCGCCCATGCCGATCTCGGAGTTGGCGGGGGAACCGGTGCTGGCCGCGCCGCAGCGGGTCGAGCTGGTGGATCTGCTGTACCGGCTGGGGCTGCGCCGGATCGGCGACTTCGCGGCGCTCACGCTCGCCGAGGTGGCGTCGCGGTTCGGGGCGGACGCCATCGTCGCGCACCGGTGCGCCCGCGCGCTGCCGGAACGGCCGCCCGCGGCCCGCCTGCCCACCGCCGACCTCACCGTCGAACAGCGCTGCGACCCGCCGATCGAACGCGTCGACATGGCGGCCTTCGCGGGCCGCATGCTCGCCGCCGAACTGCACACCAAGCTGGCCGCGGCCGCGGTGGCCTGCACCCGCCTGGTGATCCACGCCGAAACCGAGGCGGGCGAGGAGTTCTCCCGCATCTGGCGCTGCGCCGAACCCCTCACCCCCGACAGCACCGTCGACCGCATCCGCTGGCAGCTCGACGGCTGGCTCACCCGCCGCGCCGTGGACCGCGCCCGCATCTACCGGAACAGGGCGAAGCCCTATGAGCGTGAACCGGATCCGGTCGAGGACCGGGAGTCCGGGCCGAACGCCGCCATCACCCTGTTGCGGCTGGAACCCGTGGAGGTGGTGTCGGCCGGGGCCTTGCAGCTGGGGCTGTGGGGTGGGGTCGGGGAGGACGAGGAACGGGCGCGGCGGGCATTGATCCGGGTGCAGGGGCTGCTGGGCGGAGACGCGGTGCGGATGGGGGTGCTCAGTGGCGGGCGGGGTCCGGAGGAGCGGATCACCATGGTGACGCTCGGGGACGAGCCGGTGCCGGCGAACGATCCGGCGCAGCCGTGGCCGGGCCGATTGCCCGAGCCCGCTCCGGCGCTGGTGCTCACGCATCATCCGGAGGTGCGGCTGGAGGGGGTCGACGGGTCGCCGGTCTGGGTCAGTGATCGCGGCATGTTCACGGCCGATCCGGTTCAGCTGCACTGGGGCAGTAGTTCCTGGCGGCTGTCGGGCTGGGCGGGACCGTGGCCGGTGGACGACCGGTGGTGGACGCACCGGTTCGAGGACGGTTTCGCCGCGCGCGCCCAGGTGCAGCTGGACGCGGAGGACGCCACCCGGCTGCGTGCGCTACTGCTGATCGGCTACGACAACGTCTGGCACGTGGAGGGTTTGTACGAGTAGTGGTCTCAGATGCCGAGCGGCAGGTGCAGATCCATCATGTCCGGCCAGAGTTCCGGCCAGGGGTGCAGCGGGCCGCGGCAGACCGTGATGGCGATGCCGGTGTTCACGCCGGGGAACCCGTTGGGGTTGTCGAGGTGGTCGAGGACCCGGACATTGCCGAACTGGCGGCGCAGGGTCGGTTCGGTGCTGTCTAGGCCGACGTAGAGCACCGCGCCGATGTCGCCGGGCGGCGGGCCGAAGTAGCCGAAGCCGCGGTTGGGGCTGTAGACGGGCGGCAGGCCGTAGTCGCGGCCGAAGTTCTGGATGGCGGCGGCCTGCCAATAGTTCTGGGCGACGATCGCTTTGGGCCGCTCGGATTCGGGCAGCTGCCGGTAGGCGTCGGCGACCTCGGCGGTCAGCTCGGACCAGCCCGAGTAGCCGTAGATGCTGGTCCGCATGGCGAAGTCGGCCTGGGTGCGGATGGCGGTGTGCACCCGCGACGGCGGCTGCGGCAGGGCGGCCACCAGCGCCGCGATGATCACCAGCGACAACCCGATGACCGGCAGCGCGACCACTCGCAGCACCCGATTGCCGCGCTCGCCGCGGTAGTAGGGCAGCGCGACCGCGCCGATGCCGAACAGCACCGGCAGGAATCCGGCGGTGTAATACGGCCGCCCGTGCCCGAACAGCACCACGGCCACCAGCAGACCGGAGGAGACGAGCATGAACATGTAGGGCCGCAGCCAGCGTTCCCGGGCCAGGCTCCAGAACGCCCAGCCGGCGAGCAGGCCGCCGAGCAGTCCGGCCAGTCCGATCATCTGCGGCAGGCAGGCCAGGGGTCCGCCGCCGGCGGCGTCCTGTTCGGCGCCGATCACCTTGCTCATGGCCAGTGCGGGCCAGCCGTGCTGGTTCTGCCACCACAGGCCGGGCAGGGCGGAGGCGGCGAAGATGCCCGCGCCGATCCAGAGTCCGCGCCGCCACAGCAGTTCCCGCGGTCCGGCGACGACGATGCCCGCGGCCAGGCAGAGCAGGATGGTGGGGATGAACCACTTGACCTGGAGGTCGACGGCGGCGACCACGCCGACCGCGATGAGCAGCCGGTCGTCGCGGGCGCGGATCCAGCGGATGAGCAGCCAGATGATGGCGGCCTGCAGGGTGGCGTCGAAGGAGAAGGTGCTCAGCTGCACGGCCTGGGTGGCGGCGAGCGGAGAGATGCCGTAGGCGGCGGCCGCGATCAGTTGGGCGGTGCGGGAGCCGCCGAGCTCGTAGGCGACCGCGGCGCTGATCACGACGGCGGCGACGGTCATCAGGACGGCCGGTAATCGCAGCATCGGCGCGGAGCCGGGGGCGACGGCGTCGGCCAGGTGGGCGACGAGTGGGATCAGGACGCCTTGGTCGGCGTAGGTGAGACTGCGGTGGGCTCCGGCGGCGATGAAATACAGTTCGTCACCGAAGAAGTCGTAGCGCAGTGTCGGGACGGCGAGAAAGGTCCCGCAGAGCGCGGCTAGTAGGAGGACCCAGGCGGTAGCGAAGGTCGGCCGCGGTGGGCTCGGTTCATCGAGTTCGACCGCGGGGGCGGCAGCATTGAGAACCATATTTCCCCGACAAACAAGTATTGCTAAATCGGGGATCACGCTACCGTCAGGGCTGACCGATTACCGAAAAATGTGAAAGTGATCTATTTCACAGGTCAAACCGCTTGGTATCACGCCTGGACCTGCGCAGTTCCGCATTCATTCGTCAAGTGAATGAATAGGCAACCGAATCTGTATTCGATATGGCGGAGCGCACAAATTGCGGCGGCGACCACTCAGCGATCCGTACTCTGGGCAATCGTGGAGTCAACGGTCACCCGGGTCGAGTTCGATGACGTGTCGATCGCCTATCGCGATTCCGGCGCCACGGGCGGACATCTCTACAGCGACACGCCGGTGGTCCTCGTGCACGGCATGGGCGGCGACGGGCACACCTGGGACCGGTTCGCGACCCAGCTGGTGCGCCGCGGCCGCCGGGTCATCATCCCGGACCTGCGCGGGCACGGGCGCAGCGCGCACACCGCGTCCTACCGGTTCGAGGAATTCGGCGCCGACATCCTCGCGCTGTGCGACCGGATCGGGCTCGACACCGTCGACCTGGTCGGGCATTCCCTCGGCGGCTACGCCATCTCCTGGGTGGCCATGCAACGTCCGGAACTGGTCCGGCGCTTGGTGATCGAGGAACAGCCGCTGCCGCTGCGCTCCGGCGACGAACAGGTGAGCTTCACCCGCAGGCTGCCGTCGATCCCCGAACTGTGGCACGCCACCACCAGCCTGCTGCGGCACCCGCGCGCGGTGCTGGCCTTCGACCGATCCATGACCGGCGACGCGCTCGAACAGTTCCGCAAGCCCTACCCGGAATGGTGGGACGGGCTGTCCGACATCACCGCGCCCACCCTGTTCCTGCGCGGCGGCCCCGGCGGCATGGTCGACCCCGACAAGCTCGAGCAGCTGCGCGCCGGCCTCGCCGACTGCACCGTCCGCGCCTTCGAGTGCGGGCACAGCATCCACCGCGACCGCTACCCCGCCTTCGAGGCCGAAGTGCTCCCCTTCCTGGGGCACTGAGCTGCCGGTATCTAGAGTTGAACGGTGTCCGCATCCGAGCGACCCACGCTGTGGTTTCCCGACGAATCCGCGTTCCGGGACTGGCTGTCGGCCAATCACGCGGCGGTGGACGGCATTTGGCTGAAGTTCGCGAAGAAGGGCTCCACCTACGCCTCACTCGACCATGACGGCGCGCTGCGACAGGCCCTGTGCTTCGGCTGGATCGACGGACAGGCCAGGAAACTCGACGACGATTTCCTCGTCATGGGATTCACCCCGCGCCGCCCGCGCAGCCAGTGGACGCAGCGCGAGGTGGGGCTGGCGGGCGAACTGATCGAGGCCGGGATCGTGCATCCGGCCGGGCAGGCCGAGATCGACCGGGCCAAGGCGGACGGGCGCTGGGACAACGCCGTCGGACACGACCTGCCGCCGGACTTCCTGGACGCGCTGGCCCGGCACCCGGAGGCCGCCGTGTTCTTCGAGACCCTGCCCGTGCAATCGCGGATCGCGGTCGGCTACCACCTGGGCAGCGCGGTGCGGCCGGAGGCCCGGCAGCGGCGGCTGGAACAGGTGATCGCGAAACTGATCGACGGAAAACCACTGTGACCGAGGGACGGCTGTGACGGGGTTCGAAGGATTGTCGTGTTCGGCTGCGGCGCTGGAGGTTCCCCTGCCCGGGAGCGCGACCCGCATCCCCGGCTGGCTGTGCGTCGAACAGCCCGGGGCCTGGGGACGCGACGTGATCGGCGACCAGGTGCTCGGACCCGACATCACCCCCGAACTGGCCGCCCGCACCAAGGCGGCGCACGTGCGGCCCACCCTGATCCGGCGGGCGGGGCGGCGGGAATTCACCGGCGTCCGAACGGTTCTGCTCGCCAGTTCGCGGCCCGAGGGGTCGTGGTGCGAGCGGTTCGAGATCACCGACCTGCGGGAACTGCTGGACATCGATCTGCATCTGGTCGACGGGCCCGCGCCGGGAATCGGTGCGGCCGTGACGGATCCGCTGGTGCTGGTCTGCGCGCACGGCAAGCGCGACCAGTGTTGCGCGCTGCTGGGCCGCCCCATCGCCGCGAGCCTGTCCGCCGCCCACCCCGAGCGGGTGTGGGAGTGCTCCCACACCGGCGGCCACCGCTTCGCCCCGGCGGTCATCGTGCTGCCCACGGGTCTCACGTACGGCCGCCTGGACGAGGATTCGGCGCACGCCATGCTCGCCGCCGCCGACAAGGGCGAGGTCTCGCTCACCGGCCTGCGCGGCCGCAGCTGCTACGGCCCGGTCGAGCAGGTGGCGGAAATAGCGGTCCGCCAGCGCATCGCCGACGCTACGTTCACCCGGGTCACCTCGACCGACGACAGCACCGGCCGGACCGTCGTGTCCGGCGATGTCGACCCGACGGCCGGTATCGACGACCTCATCGTCGAGGCCGCCTCGGCCGATGCCGGAAACCCGACCGATCCGGCCACGTTCGCGGGTGCGGCCGTGGTGACGCATCGGGACGGCCGTCGTTGGCTGGTCACCGCCCGCACCACCGCCTACTCGCCGCGGCAGGCCAGTTGTGGCGCGGCGCCCAAACCCGCCATCGCGGTGGTGCTGGACAGTCTCCGGCAACTCGCCTGAGCGGCAATGGTTCCCGCCCAGGCCTCGTGATCGATTACCAGTGTGTGCCCGGGACCAGGCGGGCGGCGCGGCGCAGGGCGGTGCCGGTGGCGCGGACGGCCGGGGGCACGGCGCGGCGATGGCGTTGCGGGACGCTGATTTCCACGTCGGTGGTCTCCGGCTCGGACACGGTCTCGCCCTTGGCGGCGGGGGAGTCCGGGATGGCGCGGTAGTACCGGTGCAGGACCCGTTCCTTGATGCCGGGGGCCACCAGATTGCCGTATTCGGCGAGGGTGCCGAGCGGGACGTCGATGCGGCGGGGCCGTTCGGTGAGGGCCCGGACGATGAGGGCGGCGGCCCATTCCGGGGACTGGGTGCCGGTGCCCTGGTCGCCGCTGGGGGTGATCATGGGGGTGCGGACCAGCGGCATGTGAATGGTGGTGAAAGTGATGTTGCTGGAGCGCATCTCGGCGGCGGTCACCTCGGCGAACTTGTCGAGGGCGGCCTTGCTGGCCAGATAGGCGGCGAAACGCGGGGTGGCGACCTGCACGCCGGCGCTGGAGATATTGACGATGTGGCCGTCCTTGCGTTCGCGCATGCCGGGCAGCAGGCCCAAGGTCATGCGGACCGCGCCGAAGTAGTTGACGGCCATGGTGCGTTCGAAGTCGTGCATGCGGTCGGTGGAGCGGTGCACGGCTCGGCGGATGGAGCGGCCCGCGTTGTTGACCAGCATGTCGACGTGGCCGTGGGCGGCGAGCACGGTCTCGATGGTCCGGTCGACGGAGTCCTGGTCGGTGACATCGCACGGGTAGGCGAAGGCGGCGCCGCCCGCGGCGGTGATCTCGTCCACCACGGTGGACAGTTCTTCGGCGCGGCGGGCCAGCAGGATGACGAGCGCGCCCTTCTGCGCGGCGGCGAGCGCGGCCGCCCGGCCGATGCCGGAGGACGCGCCGGTGATCACGACGTGCTTGCCGGTCAGATCGCGGCGGGTGCGCCGGCGGGCCAGGTAGCCGGTGCCGTTGTCGGCTGAGGTGTCGGGCCCGCCCGCCGCCCCGCCGCCACCCCTCCTCGAATCGCTTCGCGATGCCATCATTTCTGCTCCCTTGCAGGTGGAATTGCCTCGAACTTACTCCAAAGTAAGTTGCCGCGCCACGGCCATCTGGCGTGCCGCCGTAGAGACCGATCGGTTTCGAATGTATGTTCGATACTCGAGACCGGTCGGATTGTGGAGGAGGTGGGCCGATGGGATGGGGCAACGGTCCGCCGACGTGGGCGGAAATGGAACGGGTGCTGTCCGGGCGACCCGATCCCGCGCGCAAACAGGTCGAGGGCGATGGCGGCGACAGCCCGGCCTGGTCGCGGAAACGCGAGAAGTACGAGGCCGGGGACATCGAGCGGGCCGCCCGGTCCACGGTGCCCTACGCCGAACTGCACACCCACTCCGCCTACAGCTTCCTCGACGGGGCCAGCCACCCCGAGGAACTGGTGGAGGAGGCGGTGCGGCTCGGGCTGGAAGCCCTCGCGCTCACCGACCACGACGGGTTCTACGGGGTGGTCCGGTTCGCCGAGGCGGCCCGGGAATGGCGGATGCCGACCATCTTCGGCGCCGAGCTGTCCATCGGCACCGCCGCCCGCGCCGGAGCGCATCTCGCGCCGCGCGGACGTGGCCCGGGCTCCCGGCGGCGCGGCCGCGAAAACGACGCGGACGCACTGAATTCCGAACCCCGCACCGGCACCCCCGACCCCGCCGGACCGCACCTGCTGGTGCTGGCGCGCGGGCAGGAGGGCTACCGGCGGCTGTCGCGGGAGATGACCGCCGCGCACATGGCGGCGGGGGAGAAGGGCATCCTGCGCTACGACCTGGACCGGCTCACCGAGGCCGCGGGCGGGCACTGGCACATCCTCACCGGCTGCCGGAAAGGCACTGTGCGACAGGCCCTGCAGCAGGGCGACGCGGTGGCCGAGGCGGCACTGCGCGATCTGGTCGACCGTTTCGGCCGCGACCACGTGAGCGTGGAACTCACCCACCACGGTATCCCCGAGGACGACGAGCGCAATGCCCGGCTGCTTGCCCTCGCCGACCGGGCCGGGCTGCCCGTGATCGCCACCACCGGAGCGCATTTCGCGGCCCCGCCGCACCGCCGCCGGGCCATGGCGCTGGCCGCGGTGCGGGCCCGCTCCAGCCTCGACGACATGGCGGGCTGGCTGGCTCCCACCGGCGGCGCGCACCTGCGCTCCGGCGACGAGATGGCGCGCCTGTTCGCGGCCTGCCCGCAGGCCGTGCCCAATGCCGTTGCGCTGGGCCGGGACTGCGCGTTCGACCTGAGGCTGATCGCGCCGCAACTGCCGCCCTTCGACGTGCCCGACGGGCACGACGAGAACTCGTGGCTGCGGGAGCTCACCTTCGCGGGCGCGGCCCGCCGCTACGGTCTACCCGCCGGGAACGCGGCCGCCTACCGGCAGCTGGAACACGAGCTGAACGTCATCGCCACCCTGAACTTCCCGGGTTACTTCCTGGTCGTGCACGACATCGTCAGCTTCTGCCGCGACAACGACATCCTGTGTCAGGGAAGGGGGTCGGCGGCGAATTCGGCGGTCTGCTACGCCATCGGCATCACCAATGTGGATCCGGTCGCCAACCAGCTGCTGTTCGAACGGTTCCTGTCGCCGGAGCGGGACGGGCCGCCCGATATCGACGTCGACATCGAATCGGATCGGCGCGAGGAGGCCATTCAACACGTCTACGCGAAATACGGGCGCGAGTACGCGGCGCAGGTGGCCAATGTGATCACCTATCGCGGGCGCTCCGCGGTGCGCGATGCCGCACGCGCACTGGGCTTCTCGACCGGGCAGCAGGACGCCTGGAGCAAACAGGTGAGCCGGTGGACCGGGGTCGCGGGGGAACAGCACACCGACATCCCGGACGACGTGCTCGCGCTGGCCGGGGAACTGGAGGGGCTGCCCCGGCATCTGGGCATCCACTCCGGCGGCATGGTGATCTGCGACCGGCCCATCGCCGACGTGTGCCCGACCGAATGGGCGCGCATGGCGAATCGCAGTGTCCTGCAATGGGACAAGGACGACTGCGCGTCCGCCGGGCTGGTCAAGTTCGATCTGCTCGGACTGGGCATGCTGTCGGCGCTGCACTACATGATCGACCTGGTGGCCGAGCACAAGGGCCAGACCGTCGAACTGCACCGGCTGGACCTGGGCGAGGACGCCGTCTACGACATGCTGTGCCGCGCCGACTCGGTCGGCGTGTTCCAGGTGGAGTCGCGCGCCCAGATGGCGACCCTGCCGAGATTGCGGCCGCGCAACTTCTACGACCTGGTGGTGGAGGTGGCGCTGATCCGGCCCGGACCGATCCAGGGCGGATCGGTGCACCCCTACATCCGCCGGCGCAACGGGCGGGAGAGACCCGATTACGACCATCCGTCACTGAAGAACGCGCTGGCACGCACCCTCGGCGTGCCGCTGTTCCAGGAACAGCTCATGCAGATGGCCGTGGACGTCGCCGGATTCACGCCCGCCGAAGCCGATGAACTGCGCCGCGCCATGGGATCCAAACGCTCCACGCAGAAGATGGAGCGGCTGCGGGCCCGCTTCTATCAGGGCATGCGCGACCTGCACGGGATCACCGGGGAAGTGGCCGACCGCATTTACGAGAAGGTGTACGCTTTCGCGAATTTCGGTTTCCCGGAAAGCCATTCGCAGAGTTTCGCCTCGCTGGTGTTCTATTCGGCGTGGTTCAAACTGCATCACCCGGCGGCCTTCTGCGCCGGGCTGCTGCGCGCCCAGCCGATGGGGTTCTATTCGCCGCAGTCGCTGGTCGCCGACGCGCGGCGGCACGGGGTGACGGTGCACGGGCCCGACATCAACCACAGCCTGGCCGAGGCGACCCTGGAGGCGAAGGGGATGGCGATCCGGCTGGGGCTGGCCGCGGTCCGGCACATCGGGACCGAGTTGGCCGAGCAGATCGTGGCCGCCCGCGAGCTCGGGCCCTACACCTCGTTCCTGGATCTCACCGGACGCGTGGAACTGACCGTGCCGCAAGCCGAGTCACTGGCCACCGCGGGCGCGCTGGACAGCCTCGGCGGCACCCGCCGCGAGGCGCTGTGGGCGGCGGGCGCGGCCGCGGGGGAACGATCCGACCGGCTGCCCGGCACCGGAGCGGCCACCGCGGCCCCCGCCCTGCCCGGTATGAGCGCGCTGGAACTGGCCGCCGCCGACGTGTGGGCCACCGGCGTCTCACCCGGCAGCTACCCGACCGAATTCCTGCGCGAACGGCTCGACGCGCTCGGCGTCGTCCCCGCCGACCGGCTCCTCGACATCCGCGACGGAACCCGGGTGCTGGTCGGCGGCGCGGTCACCCACCGGCAGCGCCCGGCCACCGCGGGCGGCGTCACCTTCCTCAATCTGGAGGACGAGACCGGCATGGTGAACGTGGTCTGCTCGGTCGGCCTGTGGGCCCGCTACCGCCGCCTGGCCACCACCGCCCCCGCCCTGCTCATCCGCGGACGGGTGCAGAACGCCGAGGGCGCGGTCACCATCGTCGCCGACCATCTGCAACGCATGGACCTGCGCATCGAGGGCCGCTCCCGCGACTTCCGCTGAACCGCGCCCGGATTCGACAGCTGGTCGGCCGCGTTCGCCTCCCGCCACCACGGCTTCCGCG
Organism: Nocardia sp. NPDC059764; assembly: GCF_042732555.1. Taxonomy (NCBI): domain Bacteria; kingdom Bacillati; phylum Actinomycetota; class Actinomycetes; order Mycobacteriales; family Nocardiaceae; genus Nocardia; species Nocardia sp. NPDC059764. The sequence continues at coordinate 48,276 of NZ_JBHWHH010000011.1, read as the reverse complement.
ACACTACGGGAGAATCGCTCCGGGAGCAGGGAAGGAGAGCGGTGTGACAGTGGTCCGGGCGACCATCAAACCCGGCAGCAAGAAGGGGCCGCTCGTCGAGATCCTCGACGACGGCGCGCTGCAGCTGTACGTCCGCGCCCCCGCGGTGGAGGGCAAGGCGAACAAGGCCGCCATCGAACTGCTGGCCGCCCACTTCGGCGTCCCCAAGTCCGCGGTCCGCCTCACCGGTGGCGCGACTTCCCGCTTCAAACGCTTCGAGGTCGACGACTAGTCAGACCGCGCCCGGGAATCCCATCTGCCGCCAGGCCTCGTACACCGCGACCGCGGCGGCGTTGGAGAGGTTCATGGAGCGGCGGCCGGGGAGCATGGGGATGCGGAGCTGGTCGGTGACGCGCGGATCGGCGAGCACCTCCTCGGGGAGGCCGGTGGGTTCGGGGCCGAAGAGCAGGACATCGCCGTCGCGGTAGGTGATATCGGAGTTGCGGGTGGTCGCGGCGGCGGTGAAGGCGAAGACCCGTTCGGGGGCGATGGCCTCCCAGGCGGCTGCGAGACTCTCGTGCACGGTGACGACGGCCAGGTCGTGGTAGTCCAACCCGGCCCGGCGTAGCTTCGGCTCGGATAGGTCGAAGCCGAGCGGTTCGATCAGGTGCAGTGCGCAGCCGGTGCCGGCGGCCAGTCGGATGGCGTTGCCGGTATTGGGCGGGATGCGGGGTTCGAAGAACACGAGATGGAACACGGGATCCAGCATTGCAGAGCGGCGGTTAAGCTCGTGCGGTGAGTCCAGCCCATGCCGCACCCCAGAGTCGCAGCAGTCGTGCGGGGGAGTTCGCCCGCGAGAATCTGCCCATGCTGCTGGTGGGCGCGGTGCTGGTGGTGGCCGTGGTCTTCCTGGCCTGGGATCGCTGGCGGCGCGGAACGTTCTTCTTCGGCGGCGCGACGCTGCTCGCGGCGGCGCTGCGGCTGATGCTGCCCACCGATCGGGTGGGTCTGCTCGCGGTGCGCAGCAAGGGTTTCGATGTGGTCTGGCTGACCGTGCTGGGTGTCGCGATCATCGTGCTGGCGGCGACCATCAGCAGTCTCGGCGTCACGTAGCGGAGCCGTGGGGCCTCGCGGGGCGCGGGGCCGGGGCCGCGACCGGAGTCGCGGCGCTGGAAAAATGAGCGAGTTGTTCTGCCGCCGGGGCGAACCGGCGGCGCTGGGGGGTAGCTAGACCGAGGTTATGCGGCGGCCGAGTTCGCGCCGCAGCACTTCCTGGTCCGGGAGTCTGTGCAGGACACGGAGTATGGCCGGGCGGAGTTCACGCTGCTCGTCCTCGGAGAGCAGATCGACGAGATCGCGGAGATCCATGTCATCGAATGCGGCGGTCATGCCGAATACATTACGGCTGATATGCCCGCTGCACACGTATTCCGGAACACCGGTTACCGCGGCGTCATGCGCGCGAAACCGACAGCGCGTCAGGACAATTCACCGGAAACAGGCGCGATACGTCGCGTAACGTGCCGTCGGCTGTGGCAGCGGCCGGGCAGCGGACATACGGCATTCGGGCAGCGGCGACACCGGCGCGATGGCAGCGGTGGCGCCGCCGTTCGGGCAGCGCCGGCTCAGTGACCCGACACGCGCTGGGCGCGGGCCAGTTCCATGGTCTCCAACATGAGTTTGCCGACCGCCTCGGTCTCGGTCAGGAACCCGTCGTGCCCGTCCTTGGAGTGGATGACCTCGAGCCCCTTGGAACCGGGCAGCAGATCGGCCAGCTCCTGCTGGGTGCGCAGCGGGTAGAGACGGTCCGAGTCCACCCCGCCGACCACGCACGGCACCGGCGTCGAGGCCAGCGCCGCCGCGACGCCGCCGCGGCCGCGACCCACGTCGTAGCGGTTCATGGCCTCGGTGAGCAGCACATAGGTGGCCGGATCGAAACGCGCGATCAGCTTGTCCGCCTGGTACTCCAGGTAGCTCTGCACCGCGTAGCGGCCGCCCGCGCGCGGATCCTCGTCGCCCTGGCCGTGGTTCTCGAAGCGGTGGTCGAGCTCGCCCTCGGTGCGGTAGGTCAGGTGCGCGATGCGGCGGGCGATGCCCATGCCGGTCATGGGCGCGCGCCCGGTGCCGTGGTAGTCGCCGCCCTGCCAGTCCGGATCGGCCTTGATGGCGGCGATCTGGGTGGTCTGGGTGCCGATCTGGTCGGCGGTGGCGCGCGCGCCGACCGCCAGCACCAGGGCCGCGCCGACCCGTTCGGGCCGGCCGATCATCCACTCCAGCACCCGCATGCCGCCCATGGAGCCGCCGATCACGGCGGCCAGGCGGTCGATGCCGAGCAGGTCGAACAGCTTGGCCTCGGCGGTCACCTGGTCGCGGATGGACAGCGCGGGAAACCGGGTGCCCCACGGCTTCCCGTCCGGGGCCAGCGAGGCCGGGCCGGTGCTGCCCTTGCAGCCGCCGAGCACGTTGGTGGCGATGACACACCATTCGCGGGTGTCCACGGGCGCGCCGGGACCGACGATGCCGTCCCACCAGCCGACCTGGTTGTGGTGCACGTCGGCGGGGCCCACCACGTGCGAGTCGCCGGTCAGCGCGTGCTCCACGAGCACCACGTTGTCCGCGTTCGCCGATAGTTCGCCCCACCGCTGGACGGCCAGCGTGGCGTCGGGGATCACGGCCCCGTTCTCGAGTTCCACATCGCCGATGGCGATGCTCCCGAGCGTCCCGTCGGGCGGTGGCAGCAACAGCTCGGCCGCGTGCCGGGACGTTCGCGATTCGATGTTCACGGTCAACTTGCCGCCGCCGTCAGTCCGGCGCGCAGATCCGCCAGGATGTCGCCGATGCCCTCGATGCCCACGGCCAACCGCACCAGACCAGGTGTGACGCCGGAGGCCAGCTGCTCGGCCGGGGTCAGCTGGGAATGCGTGGTGGATGCCGGGTGGATGACGAGCGAGCGCACATCCCCGATGTTAGCGACATGGCTATGGAGCACCAGCGCCTCCACGAACTTCTTGCCCGCGTCGACCCCGCCGGCCAACTCGAAGGACACGATGGCGCCCACGCCCTTCGGTGCCAGCTGTTTGCCCCGCTCGAACCACGGCGAAGTGGGAAGTCCGGCGTAGTAGACCTTCTCGACGCCGGGCTGCCCGGCGAGGAACTCGGCCACCGCCTGCGCGTTGGCCACGTGCCGCTCGATGCGCAGGCTCAGCGTCTCGAGACCCTGCGCGATGAGGAACGCGTTGAACGGCGACACCGCCGCGCCCAGGTCGCGCAGCAGCTGCACGCGGGCCTTGAGTGCGTAGGCCGGAGCGCCGAGGTCGGCGAAGATCGCGCCGTGGTAGCTCGGGTCGGGGGTGGTGAAGCCGGGGAAGCGGGACTCGCCCGCCTCGTTCTTCACCGTCCAGTCGAAGGAGCCGCCGTCGACGATCACGCCCGCGACCGCGGAGCCGTGTCCGCCCAGGTACTTGGTGGCCGAGTGCACCACGATGTCCGCGCCCAGCGCCAGCGGCTGGATCAGGTACGGGGTGGCGACGGTGTTGTCCACGATGAGCGGCACCCCGGCGGCGTGCGCGACCTCGGCGATGCCCGGAATGTCGAGGACCGAGCTGCTCGGGTTGGCGACGGTCTCGCCGTAGAACGCCTTGGTGTTGGGCCGCACCGCCGCGCGCCACTGCTCGAGATCGTCCGGGTCCTCGACGAAGCTGACCTGGATGCCCAGCTTGGGCAGCGAGTAGTGCAGCAGGTTGTAGGTGCCGCCGTACAGGTGCGGGCTGGCCACGATGTGGTCCCCGGCCTCGGCGAGATTCAGGATCGCGTAGGTCTCCGCGGCCTGCCCGGAGGCCAGCAGCAGCGCGGCCACACCGCCCTCGAGGGCGGCGATGCGCTGTTCCACCGCGTCCTGGGTGGGGTTCATGATGCGGGTGTAGATATTGCCCGGCTCGGCGAGTCCGAACAGCGCGGCGGCGTGGTCGGTGTCGCGGAACGCGTAGGACGTGGTCTGGTAGATGGGCAGGGCGCGGGCTCCGGTGGCGGAATCGGGAGCCTGGCCGGCGTGAATCTGCTTGGTCTCGAAGGACCAGTTGGCCGGATCCAGGGTGCCGTCAGCGGGGACGGCCGCGGGCGCGGTCGAGTCACTCATGTGTTCTGCTCCAAAAACAAGGTCGCCGAATGGCGGAAGTTTGACGTTATCGAGAAGCGAATGGGCTTCGACAACAACACATTTCGGTAGACCTCCTAGTTGCGCTTGCGTTCGGCCCTCGAACGCCCGGTCTGCACCCGGAGCACCCCACCGCAGCTGGAGGGTTGCCGATCAGCAAGCCGGGGCCTTAACGCTGATGCTCTTGACCTAATGCGGGATTCTAGCGGCCGTCCGGCCCGATCTACGCAGTGGGGTTTATCGCATTCTCGGTGGCATTTCCCCCGTCTACGGGGGGGATAGCGTTGTCGCACCGCAACAGACCCGCCGGAATTCGTCGAATGCCGCCTGGACGCTGTCGGCGAGCATGCGGGCGGTGGTGACGGTGGTGCAGTCCGGGAACTCGTCGCTGTCCTCGAACTCGCATTCCATGCCGACCCGCACGATGCCGTGCCAGGTGGTGGCGATGAGCCGCACGGTCAGGTGGTCCTCGGGCAGTCCCAGGCGTTCGGCCAGCACCTCGGACATGGCCCGGGTCTTGGTGTCGGCCGATTCCATGCTGAGCGCGCGCACGGCGACGCTGTCGCGTGTGATGCGCTGCATCTGCTGGAACCAGCGGAACGGAACGGGCGCGTCGGAGTCGATGATCTGTTCCACGACCGCGAGGAACGCGCCGAGCAGCGCTTCCATCTCGTCGCCGGTGACGGGCTGGGCGCGCAGCTGATCGGCGAGGGCCTGTCCCCAGCCCTCGATGGGGGCGATGACGATCGCCTCCTTGCTGTCGAAGTACCGGTTCACGGTGCGCGGGGAGACGTCGGCGGCGTCGGCGATCTGCTCGACGGTGGTGGCGTCGAAGCCCTGTTCGTCGCACAACCGCAGGGCGACGTCGATGATCCGGGTCCTGGTCTGCTGCTTCTTGCGCTCACGCAGGCCGGGGCGGTGACGCGAGGTCACACCGATGTGACTTGACAACTCCGACATCCCTCCATCGTAGGTCCTGCATGCGTTTTCCTGTCCCAGTATGACAACTGTCGCGATGCGACATTTTTCCCTTGACGTCAATTGTCGGTGGGGGTCACTATGGTGAAGCTGCCTTCGAACTCCAGAGGAGAGGCTCATGACCGTAGCGACGGACGCTCTCGGTACAGACGAAAAAGCAAGTCCCGCACAAGATTCCAGGCGTTGGTGGGCGCTCGGCGTGATCGCCATGGCGCAGCTGATGGTGGTCCTGGACGCCACGATCGTCACCATCGCCATGCCGTTCGCCCAGCAGGATCTGCACATCAGCGACGGTGACAAGCAGTGGATCTTCACCGCGTACACCCTGATCTTCGGCGGTCTGCTGCTGCTCGGCGGCCGCCTCGCCGACTACCTGGGCCGCCGCCGGATCCTCATGGTCGGCCTGATCGGCTTCGCCGCGGCCTCCGCGCTGGCCGGTCTCGCACAGAACCAGGCCGAACTCTTCGCGGGCCGCGCGCTGCAGGGCGCGTTCGGCGCGCTGCTGGCCCCGGCGGCGCTGTCGCTGGTGTCGGTGACCTTCACCGAGGCCAAGGAACGGGCCCGGGCCTTCGGCGTGTTCGCCGGTGTGTCGGCGGCGGGCGCCGCGCTCGGCCTGATCGCCGGTGGCGCGCTCGTCGAATACGCGAACTGGCGCTGGTCGCTGCTGGTGAACACCCCGGTCGCGCTGCTGGCCCTGGTCGGCGCGTTCGCCTTCGTGGTCAAGGATGTGCCCGCACCCCGCACCGGCGGCTACGACCTGCCCGGCGCGGTCACCGTCACCCTCGGCCTGATCTCGATCGTGTACGGCTTCAGCCGCGCGGCCTCCGACGGCTGGACCGCCTCCACCACGCTGGCCCTGTTCGTGGTGGGTGTGGCGCTGCTGGCGGCGTTCGTGGCCATCGAGGCCCGGACCGCGAATCCGCTGCTGCCGCTGCGTATTCCGGGTGAGATCAACCGCGGCGGGTCGTATCTGATCGCGCTGCTGGTGCCGATCGCCATGTTCGCCATGTTCCTGAACCTGAGCTTCTACCTGCAGATCGTGGAGCACTACTCGGCGCTGAAGACGGGTGTGGCGTTCCTGCCGTTCCCGGCCGGCATCGTGGTGTCGGCGGGTATCGCCTCGGCGGTGCTGCCGAAGATCGGCCCGCGGCCGCTCATGCTGGCGGGTTCGGTGCTGGGCGCGGCGGGCCTGGTGTGGCTGTCGCGGCTGGAGTACGGCGACAGCTACGCGACCGCCCTGCTGCCCGCCATGATCCTGATCGCGCTGGGCATGGGTGCGCTGTTCGTGTCCATGCAGACCACCGCGCTGCACCAGGTAGACGCCGAGGATTCGGGCGTGGCCAGCGCGCTGCTGAACGCCGCCCAGCAGGTGGGTGGTTCCATCGGCACCGCGCTGCTGACCACCATCTCGGTGCAGGTGGCCGAGCGGTACGTGCGCAACAACGTGACCGTCGACCATGTGATGGAGCGGGCCTCGATCCACTCCTACAACGTGGCGTTCCTGATCGGCGCGGTCTTCTTCGCGCTGTGCGTTCCGATCGCGGCGTTCATGGTCCGGGACAAGCCGCAGAACCTGCTCGAGGGTGACGAGCACGCCGTGCACGTGGGCGTGTGAACCACCGCGGGTGATTCCGCACCGTGCCCGCCGCGAATCTCGCGGCGGGCACGCGTCGTTTCGGCCGCAAGTCGGCGGCAAGTCGCGGTGCATTGCCCCGGCCGACAGTACGACCATGACGATGACGAAAGTGCCCACCGCGACTGATCCCGACCTCCGGCCGCGCGCGGGCGCGCTGATCGCCGGGGGCGTGCTGTTCGCCGTGGGCAATGCCCTGCACCCGCTCGAGCATTCCGAGGCGGCCGAACAGTCCGCCACCTGGGCCGCCGCCCACCTGACCTTCGGCACGGGCGCGGTGCTGATGGCGGTCGGCCTGCCGGTGCTGCTCACCGCCTGGCGTGATGGGAAGGGCTGGCCCGCAAAGGTTTCCGCGGCCGCCCGTGTCCTGCTGTTCGTCGGGCTCACGGTCGCGATCCCGATCGGCGCGTATCACGAGGTCTATGTCGCCTCGCGGCTGTCGCACCACGAGCAAACCGCCATCGAGGAGGCCGCGCTCCCGGTCAACGGACCGCTCGCCGCCGCCTTCCTGGTGGGTTTCCTACTGCTGGCCGGGTGCGCGCTGGCCGCCCCGCGCCCGCTGCTCGGCCGGGTGGGCGCGGTGGTGCTGATCGTCGCGGTGCTCGCGATGGCCGGGGCCGAAGGGCTTCCGGGGGCGGAGGGCTGGTGGATCATCCCGGGGACGATCGGGGTCGGACTGGTGCTCGCGCTGGCCGGAGTGCGCGCGCTCCGAGCGTGAGGCTCGCCGCAGCGGTTACGGTCCGGCTGTCGCAGGCGATGTATCACCCGTGGTTTTCGTGGAAGTGCTGGGCGCACTACGGGTGACGGTGGACGGCCGGCCCGCTTCTTTGCGCGGGCCGAGGCAGGGGGCGGTGCTGGCGCGCCTGGTTTCGGCCGGGGGCGAGGTGGTTTCGGCGGATCGGCTCATCGAGGATCTGTGGCAGGGGGAGCCGCCGCCGAAGGCCTCGGGGGCGCTACAGGCGCACATCTCGTATCTGCGGCGGGCCTTGGAGCCGGATCGGCCGCCGCGCGCGCCCGCGGGAGTGCTCGTGTCGCAGACCCCCGGATACGCGCTGCGCCTGCCGGTTTCGGCCGTGGACGTCTGGCATTTCGATCACCTGGTGTCCATTGCCGCCACCGAATCCGATCCGGCCGCGCGCCACCGCCTCCTCGATTCCGCGCTGGCGCTGTGGCGGGGCTCCGCGTATGCCGCCTACGCCGACGCGGCGTGGAGTGCCGCCGATATCGCCCGCCTCACCGATATGCGCTGGACCGCTGTGGAACAGCGGGCCGACGCCGCCCTCGCCCTGGGCCGCCCGGAGGAGGCCGTCGCGGCCCTGCGCCGCCTGGTCGACGAACACCCCGAGCGGGAGGCCGCCGTCCGGCTGCTGGCCCTCGCGCACTACCGCCAGGGACGCCAGCTCGAGGCCCTCGCCGCCCTGCGTGACCTCCGCGCCACCCTCAACACCGAATTCGGCATCGACCCCAGCCCACCCGTTCGCGAGCTGGAAGCCGCCATCCTCGCGCACGACCCGGCTCTCACCCTGCCCGCACCCGCCGAGCCGGTCGCCGCGGAATCAGGCTCGACCCGTTCACATTCCACCGATCTCGCGGCGACGGTCGCATCGGTAGTGCCCGATCGGCCGGACCCCGTGCCGCCGATGTCCGCCCCGGTCGGCTACGCGGGCCAACGCGCGGCGCTGCTGTCCGCCGCCCGCGAAGCCGCAGACGGCCGCGGCCGATTGGTGTGGCTGGAAGGTGAGGCGGGAGCCGGTAAGACGACGCTGGTGCGGTCGGTCGCCGACGAGCTGGCCGCCGCCGGCTGGCGGACCGCGGTCGGACGGTGCCCCGAGGTCGACGGCGCTCCGGCGGCCTGGGCCTGGATGGAATTGACCGGTGAATCCGGCGGCAAGGCAGCCGATCTCGGTGCGGCCGCGACACCGTTCCGGCTGTCACTGGCCGTGGTCGATCGCTTCGCGGAATGGACCGGACAGCCCATCGACACCCCGGGTGGGCGGATGAGCCCCGGCCCGGTCGCCCCGGATACACCGAGATCGGTCGATACGGCGAGTGCGGCCGGGCCGGTGCTGGTGGTGCTGGAGGACGCGCATCGGGCGGACAGCGCGACGCTGCAGATCCTGCGGCAGGTGGTGGCGTGGTCGGCGCAGGCTCCGGTGCTGTTCGTGGTGACCATGCGCGGATCGGAAGTGGGGGACGAGGTTCGGGCCACGTCGGCGGCGCTGGCGGCGGTGACCGCGGGACGGCTGGAGCTGACCGGGCTGGACCTCGAGGCCGTGCGGACCGTGGCGGGGGCGGCCGGTCTGCGCGGAATCGACGATGCCACCGCCGAATTGGTGCGTGACCGCACCGGCGGCAATCCGCTGTTCGTGGCCGAGCTGGCGAAACTCGCTGCCGCCGAGGGGGATCTGCTGGCGGTTCCGGCGGGTGTCAGCGATGTGCTGCACCGCCGGATCGCGCGCTTGCCCGCGGAGGCGGCGCGCATGCTGCGGCTGCTCGCGGTGTGGGGCGGCGAGTCGGATTTCGACGCGCTGCTGGAGCTGACGGGCGAAACCGAAGGTGCCCTGGTCGATCTGGTGGACACCGTGGTGGTGGCCGGGCTGCTGCGCTTGGAGCCCGGGGGCCGGATCCGCTTCGGGCACGCGCTGACCCGGGACGCGGTCTACGCGGGCATTCCCGCGCTGCGCCGCGGCCGCATGCACTGGTCGGCGCTGCGCGTGGCCGAGCAGATGAATCCGGTGGATCCGGCCCTGCTCGCCCATCACGCCATGACCGGCGCACACGCGGGCACCGCCGGGGAGGCGCTGGGGTACGTCCTGGCCGCCGCCCGGCAGGACGGTGCCCGCCGCGCGTTCGCCGAGGCGGAACCGCTATGGCGGGCCGCGCTGGATTTGCACACGCTGGCGGGCCATCGCGAGGACGGCCCCGATCCCGTGGTGGGCGCGGCCATTCTGGAAGTCCGCTGTGCCCTGGTCAACGCCCTCGCCTACCGCGGCAACGACGCCGCCGCCCGCGCCGAGCGCGCCACGGCCCTCGACCTGGCCGAGCACCTCGCCATGGGTGACCAGAGCTTCGGCGCCGCAATCGATCCCATCGCCCTGGCCCTGTGTTCCTGGCGGGCGCCGCTGATCTGGGGTACCCGGGACAAGCGGCTGCCGGACGATCGGGTGATCGGTGCGTTGCGGGCGGCGCTGGATCGACCGCTGCCCGCGGCCGTGCGGGTGCGGCTGCTGGTGGCCTTGGTCGTGGAGGTCGAGGGTGATGACGACGCGCTGGTGTTCGCGGCGTCCGCGGAGGCGGTGGCGACGGCGCGGAAACTGGGGGATCACGAATTGCTGTGCGCGGCCTTGAATGTCCGCGCGTATGTTGCGCTCGGCCCGGACCTGTGGGCCGAACGGGCGGGGTTGGCTGACGAGCTGCTGGCGGTGTCCACGGCGGCGGGTCTGGTCGAGTTCCAGGCGGTGGCGCATTTCCTGGGCTGCCTGATCGCCGGTGCGGACAATGATCTGGTGCGGGCGCGCCGGGAGGCCGAGCGCGGGCTGGAGTGCGCGACGGGTGGTCAGCTGTATCAGATGCTGATCGTGCTCACCCTGTTCGATGTGGTGCTCACGGTGCTGCGCGGCGACCTCGACGCCGCCGAGCGCGCGTACGCGGAGGCCAGCGCGCGAATGGTCGCGGCGGGTGCGGCGAATGGCGCGGAGCTGCTCATCGCCGGGGGCATGATGCTGGGCTGGGCGCGCGGCGACCTGTCCGGACTGGTGGAGCCGATGGCGCAGGTGTACGCGATCTCGCCCGAGGCGCTCGCGCATCCGTACGCGCTGGCGCTGCTCGACAGCGGTGATATCGATGCGGCGCGTGCGGTTTTCGCTGCGGCCGCGCCGATCCGCCGGGATCACTACTGGTCGGTCATGGCGGTCTTCCGTTCCCGGGTCGCGTTGCGGCTCGGCGAGCTCGAGGCCGCCGCCGAGTGCTACCGAGAGATGCTCCCGCGCTCGGGCGCCGTCGCGGGCCTCGACACCGGTTCGGTCGTCTACGGTCCGATCGACACGGTGCTGGCCGAGCTGGCCGACGCGCTGGGCGACCCGGAGGCCGCCGCCGCGCATCGAGCCCGCGCGACCGAGGTCGCCGCCCATCTCGCCGCCCAGCTCGCCACCCTCCCGCCGACGGGCGCGAACTGATCGGGAGGGCGCTCGGTCGGTCCCGCCGGGTCAGTTCCCGGCGATGAGCGCTTCCCGTCGCCGATGCCCCCGCCCGAACCAGCGCAGCATGAGGCCGAGCACGAGCCCGCCCTCGGCGTTGGCGCGCTCCCATTCCTCGGGCGTGCACATGCCGAACATGCGGGGCAGTTCGAAGCTCATGGTCGCGCCCTTGCGGGCGGCGGCTTCGACGGCGCTCCACTGCCGGGCGTCGAGGTGGGCCGTGATCACCGGGAAGACGGTGTCCTCCTCGTCGGCGATGTGCTCGCTCAGCAACTCGTTCAAGCGGCCGAGGTGGTCGCTGAGCGCCGCCGCGGATCCTGCGCGGGCGAGTTCGCGCGCGCCGGCGCGCACGTTGTCCAGGATGGGATCGAGCTGGGCGTGGTCGTCCTCGAGTTCGCGCACGTCCACCGCGCCGGTGTCGCGCAGCAGCGGCCACAGCACCTCGTCCTCGATGGTGTGGTGATGGTGGATGCTGTCGCAGAGCAGCAGCAGGTATTCGGCGATGGCCGCGGCTCGTCGGGGTGGGCAGTCGGCGCGTCCGGCGGCGATGTCGCGGGTCAGGTCGGTGAAGCGCGCGGTGTCGGCGATCATGGCGCGGTGGGCGAGGCGCATGCCCAGCAGGTCGGGCTCGGGGGTGGTCGGCATACTGGAGATTGTGGGCCCGATCACTTGCACCCTACTTGCGAGTAACCGAGGGCAGGTTCCCGCACAGCGGGGGCTGCCCGCGCGGTGAGGTCCATAGCAGCAGTACGCTTGTCTTGCTTGACACCACATCGGACATGGACCTGGTACCACAGGTCCGGTGCCGGGAGTCATGCGTATACGTTGTCTGTTGAACAGCTGGGGTCCGCTACAAGCGGTGCTCACCGGCCGTGCAATGGGAGCACCACCTTCCTAGGAGGACACGAAGATCCATGTCCAAGATCAAGGTTGAAGGGACCGTCGTCGAACTCGATGGCGACGAGATGACCCGGATCATCTGGCAGTTCATCAAGGACAAGCTGGTCAATCCGTATCTCGACGTGAACCTCGAGTACTACGACCTCGGCATCGAAGCCCGCGACAAGACCGATGATCAGATCACGATCGACGCCGCGAACGCCATCAAGAAGCACGGCGTCGGCGTCAAGTGCGCGACGATCACCCCCGATGAGGCCCGAGTCGAGGAATTCGGCCTCAAGAAGATGTGGCGGTCGCCGAACGGCACCATCCGCAACATCCTGGGTGGCACGATCTTCCGCGCCCCGATCATCATCTCGAACGTCCCGCGTCTGGTTCCGGGTTGGACCAAGCCGATCATCATCGGCCGTCACGCCTTCGGTGACCAGTACCGCGCCACCGATTTCAAGGTGCACCAGGCGGGCACCGTCACCCTGACCTTCACGCCCGAGGACGGCTCCGAGCCGATCCAGCACGAGGTCGTGCGCATGCCGGAAGACGGCGGCGTGGTCATGGGCATGTACAACTTCCAGGAGTCCATCCGGGACTTCGCGCGGGCCTCGCTGAACTACGGCCTGCAGCAGAACTACCCGGTGTACATGTCGACCAAGAACACCATCCTCAAGGCCTACGACGGCATGTTCAAGGACACCTTCGAGGAGGTGTACCAGACCGAGTTCAAGGACGAGTTCGACGCGGCCGGTCTGACCTACGAGCACCGCCTGATCGACGACATGGTCGCCTCCGCGCTCAAGTGGGAGGGCGGCTACGTCTGGGCCTGCAAGAACTACGACGGCGACGTGCAGTCCGACACCGTGGCGCAGGGCTTCGGCTCGCTGGGTCTGATGACCTCCGTGCTGCTGACCCCGGACGGCCGCACCTGTGAGGCGGAGGCGGCGCACGGCACCGTGACCCGTCACTACCGTCAGCACCAGCAGGGCAAGCCCACCTCCACCAACCCGATCGCCTCGATCTTCGCGTGGACGCGTGGCCTGGCCCACCGCGGCAAGCTGGACAACACCCCCGAGGTGATCGGCTTCGCGCAGACCCTCGAGGACGTCGTCATCAAGACGGTCGAGTCCGGTCAGATGACCAAGGACCTCGCGCTGCTGGTCGGCGGCGACCAGGGCTACCTGACCACCGAGGAGTTCCTCGGCGTGCTGGACGCCAACCTGGCTCGCGAGTTGCGCTGAAACCCCTACTCCGGGTGGGCGTTCCGACGTCCGAGGAGAGCCGCGCGAACGTGAACAGCGCGAAGCGGTGACGATGGCGGCCGGGACCACAGTCCCGGCCAGAACATCCACCGCGCCCAACGGGCACCTGCCCCCACCGGAACCGGTGGGTGGGCGGGTGCCCGAACTGTTTCCGGGGAGGTGCCGGCGGGGTGAGCGGACTCACGGGCGAAGGGGGAAGCGGGACGCCGCGGACGGCGTTGCGCAATTCCATGGCGAACTCTGTATCCGTGACCGACGTGCCCGACGCGGCTCCCGCCGGGACCGCTCCCGCCGGGGGTGGGGCCGTCGCCTCCGGCGAGACCCGACGGTGGCCGGTGGCGGCCATGCTGGCGCTCGCCGCGGGCGGATTCGGTATCGGCACAACCGAGTTCGTGACGATGGGTCTGCTGCCCGATATCGCGGACGCCATGAAGGTGTCGGAACCGACTGCGGGACACATGGTTTCGGCGTACGCGCTGGGCGTGGTGGTGGGCGCCCCGGTGATCGCGGCGCTGTGCGCGCGGGTGCCGCGCAAGCGCCTGTTGATGGCGTTGATGGTGGCGTTCACGCTGGGCAACGCCGCCAGTGTGGTCGCGCCGACATTCGCGACCTTGACTCTCGCGCGGTTCGTTTCGGGTTTGCCGCACGGCGCGTATTTCGGGGTGGCGTCGCTGGCGGCGGCGTCCTTGGCCCCGGTGGGGCAGCGGGCGAAGGCGGTGGCCGCGGTTATGCTGGGATTGAGCGCCGCCAATGTCGTCGGCGTTCCCGCAGCGACCTGGCTGGGCCAGAATCTCGGCTGGCGGGCCGCTTTCGCGGTGGTCGCCGTGATCGGTGTGGCGACGGTGGCCGCGCTCTCCCGGCTCGTGCCCGAGCTGCACGGCATTCGCATGACCGATCCCCGGACCGAACTGACCGCGTTGCGGCGTCCGCAGGTGTTGTTGACCCTGCTGGTCGGCGCGATCGGCTTCGGCGGCATGTTCGCGGTCTACACCTACATCACCACCACCCTCACCGATGTGGCCGGCGTGCGGATCGGCCTGGTGCCGCTGGTGCTGGCATTGTTCGGGCTGGGCATGGTCGCGGGCAATATCGCGGGCGGCGTGCTGGCCGACCGCGGCGTGGATCGCGCGGTGTTCGTCTCGCTGCTGGCGATGGTGGTGATTCTGGCGGGTTATGTTGCGGCGGCGCACAATCCGTACACGGCGGCGGTCGGGGCGTTCCTGGTCGGCGCGTCGGGCGCGGCGCTGGCCCCGGCCCTGCAGACCCGTCTAATGGATGTCGCCCACGACGCGCAAACCCTCGCCGCCGCACTGAATCACGCCGCATTGAACATCGCCAACGCCGTCGGAGCTTGGCTCGGCGGCCTGGTCATTGTCGCCGGCCTCGGCTATACCGCGCCCGCAGTGGTAGGCGCTACCCTGGCCTTCTTCGGTGTCCTGCTGTTCTCGGTTACAGTCTTCCTCGCTCGCAACCACGGCTCGTGTTGAGCCGCCGTTCTCGAGTTGGAATTCGACTGACGTCGGGCTGGTTTGGACGCCGCCAAACCTCTATGTTCGGGAAATTGAGGCTCTCCGTTCGCAACGGAAGTGTCGGATTATCCGAACATGACCGAGCTGAGTCGACTATCGACCGGTCTGCTGGCGGTGCTGGCTCGGCAGACGCCACCACCAATGACCATCGGGCAGACCCTGCGACTCCCGTGAAACTCACGATTACCGCCACTTCGCAGCCCCGGCTGGCCAGTTCGGCGGACTCGCAACAGGTTCGGCGCAGCAGTAGGCGCTGCCGGGGCCGGTGTGATGGGACCGAACCGGCCCCGTGGCGGTGGATGGGGATGAAGCAATGGTTGTCGCCTCCCATTATGTTGGGCGGCAGTGTGATTGGTCTGGCCCACGCGTTTCGCTGTGATGCGCCTAGGTGGTGAATCCCGCCTCGCGGTCGGCGGCCGCGATCTGATCGTGAAACCTCTTGTGCACCCAGTGCCGCTCGCCCAGCAGCATGACCTGTCGGCCATTTGCCGACGTCGTCGGGAAGTAACAGGACATCGACGAACCCTTCGACGGGCAGGCCGAGGTCGACGACGATGCCGATCGTGCCTGGACGTGGAATCAAGACAACGATCCCGGTCAAGCGTTGTCCCAGAACGAGGTTCGCGCGCAGCCGATGCCAGGTGTCCAATTCCTGCCGGTGATCCTGGCTGTCCTGCTCGGGCATGCCGGTCAGCCTATCCCCCGCAACTCCAGCGCGCGGGTGGGCAGAGCGGGTAAGGGCGAGTAGTCAGTCTCGATAATGTTGGCGCAGGGAGCGAGCCTGGTGACGACGGCGAAGGTCAGCTGGTAGGACTTTGTTAGGTTGGGAAGGTGTGGTGGCATAGCGAGCAGGTGCCGATCGAATACGCCAGTGCGCGTCGGATTTCGCGGACGATGGCGTAGAGCCTCAGTCCTGCCCGTCTGCTTTTGGGTCGGTGAGCCGTGTGGTGAGGAACAGGTGGGCGGCGGTGACGAGGGTGGCGTGGTGGTGCCATCCGAGCCAGGATCGTCCCTCGAAGTGGTCGAGGCCGAGGGCGACTTCGAGTTGGCGGTAGTCGTGTTCGATGCGCCGGCGAAGTTTGGCCAGGCGGACCAGTTCGGTCACGGGGGGTGCCGGTGGGCAGGGTCGACAGCCAGTAGTCGGTGGGTTACCGCGCTGACCGAAGCGGCCAGCGCGAGGCATCGGAAGATCAACGGGCCGTGCCGATCCGAGGCCAGCGGAACGTCCGCTACTGCCGATTACACCGCGACAGCGGCAGGGCCCGATGTAGGGGGCATGGGCATACCGCCTCAACCTCGTGGAGCTGGTGATGTCGTCACCGCTCCGGCCGAGGTGCCGGCGTTGCGACCCGATGTCACCATCCTGGATGTGCGGCTGCTCGGCGGGGCGCGCATCACCGAGAAACCAGTTGGGGACCGTCGAAACTTGGACCAGCACAGCGGCTTTGCTCATGCCACGCGGTTCGAGGCCGGTAACGAAGCGCCCGTGTAGGTCCACACGACCGGCAGCAGCACGCCGACGTCGAGCTCATCCGTCAATCGCTGCCTGGCCAGGCGTTCGCTCAGCTCCGGCATCGCACCGACCGGACTGCCCGCCAGATCGGTCAGGCACCTTCGCAGTACCGACTCCACCTGCCGCCGCGATACCTCGCCGCCGAACTCCGCGGATAGCCGCGTCACCGTCCGCTCGTACATTCCGGGATCCATCGTGTGCCGCGACTGCGTGGTATCGAGAACCATGATCACGGCTACCAGGCTGCAGTGCGCGTCGACGCCACGGCAGGGCCGAAAGGCTCCTCCCGATTTACCTTGGCCACCAACGGTTGTGCGCAGCTTCCAGGACCGACGGCTTGGTTGTGGCAACGGTGATGTGCCCTTCGGGGTCCCCACAGCTGACCTTCGGCCCCTGTGGTGAGCCAGCGTGGCGGGCGATCTTGGATCAGGCAGCGCCAGCGTAGTCGCTGCCCCTTCCGGAATGTTCGTGCACATCAGGAGAATCGCATGAGCGACACCACCGCCCAGCCCGCCATCGGCGGCGTACGGAACTCGGTAGTCTGGCCCGACCCCAGCCCCTTGGACTCTTGGTGGCACGGGGTGATGTACGCCGAACCCAGCTCGGCCCTGAAGACACTCCGAACGGCACGCTGACCGGCGACCCTATGCATGCAAATCGACACCTGAGCCGAAGAAGGAGAATCGGAGATGATCCGAAAGCAGTGGCATGATCTGAACGCGCGCACTCGCGGGCTGATCGTGGGCGCGGGCGTGATCGACGCTATCGCGAAGGTTGCGGCCCTGCTGGATCTGCTCCAACGGCCGCCCGAGCAGATCCGCGGCTCCAAACGCGTATGGGCAACCTCGATCGTGCTGGTGAACTCGATAGGCGCCCTCCCCGTCGCATACTTCCTCCTCGGACGCCGCGCACCGGGCGACAACGCTTGACCTGCCGCTGTACGTTCCGCCCAATCCCACTGAAGGCTACCGAAAGCGGTGCGGCCGACGGCGAGACCGACAGCGGCACAGAGACATCCGCTACCGCCGATGAGCGGGCGGCCTAGAGATCAACTGCGCGATCTCGAGCCTCAAGCCTCAGAGGCGAGCTGGTGCAATGAGATCACGTCCCAGACGAATGTCCCCGCACTCGGATCTTGATGTACAGCAACGAAGCACAATTCCTTGACGGCGAGCTCACCCGATACTTCGACGGGCTTCAGTGCACCCAGGAGGTGTTCCGAATCGGCATCGGCGACGCCGTAACCAAGCGACACATGGGGCTTCGTCGGCGGGGCAGGGAGCGGCCGACCGGTTCCGAAGATCTGCTCGGCTGCGGCGCGTGTGCCGTCGAGCAGTCGCCGCCACAGCGCACTCGAAGCTGCCTCCATGGCGACACCGGTCTCATCAGGAAACGGACCGGTCATCTGCATGGAAAAGGCGGCGGTTCCTGCCGCAATCACGTCGAGAGCATGACCGAACTCCGCGAGTGTTCGATCGTCGACTTCAGTACGCCACCACGGAATCCGGGTGACTGTGGCATGCATCCACTGTGGAGCGACCGGTACGCAGAAGTCGAACCTTGCGACCACGTCGACCGCAGGCTGCACTATGTTGACGAACTCTGAACCGGGCAGGATGTAGACGTGCAGTGAATCGCGCAACTGGGGCCATCTGAGCACGCTGGGGTCGAACAGGTTTCGCACAGCCGAATCGTAGAGAACAACATTCTGTGGTGGCATCGGCGGAACGCCCTCTTCTGCCGCATACCGCGCTGACCGAACCAGCGAGCGCGGCATCGGAAGATCGACTGGCCGTGCCGATCCGAGGCCGACCGAACGCACCATAATGCCGATGAGCATGGCCAAGTCACCTGACCGGCGCGAAAACTTCCACAACATCGGCTACACCGACAAGTCGGGATCCTTCAAGCATTGACAGCCGTAGCTCGCCCAGTCAGGGGGTGTCGTTGACCAGTATGTCAAGGACACCCCCTGATTTGCCAGACGGCGAGGCGGGCATGTGTCAGCCCAGCGTGTACTCCAAAACGTAGGAATGGCTGCCCTCCTCGGACTGAATCTCGAAGGCACCCGTGATCCCCGCGAGGTCACCGGAACCTGTTCCCTGGACCACGCGGATCGCGATCTGCTGCTCACCACGGCTACCGGGCGCGCTGTGCTGGAGGACGAAGGAGCCCTTGCGGCCGTGGAGTTCACCTGTGAATCGCTCCACGGCGACATAGGCGGCGGGACTGCCCTCGCTGTCGGCCACCGACAGCATGTGCACGGTGCTGGTGCCAACCAGGCAGCCCTGAAAGGTCTTGGTGATCCGCACGCGGCCAAGCGCGGCGCCCAGGCCTTCGTCGAGCACCTCCGGTTCGAATGATGTGAGGTCGAACGTTCCGCTGGCCTTCGTGCTCATTCCGAACCCCTCGAATCTTGATCGTCTGTATCGCGCAGCAGCCTTGCACACAGCCACTGACTCACGGAATTCGAAGCAGGTACAGCGATGTCGAATCCAGTGGCAACAGCGGCAGCCACGCCAGCGGAGGCAAGATGACCGCCAGCAGGGCCTCCGCGATTCAGAGCGCCGGTGCCCGCAATCCGAGCAGCGCCACGGCACCGCGGTCATCTCATCCACATCTGCGGCCGGTGCGGTGCGCACGTGTATCAGCCGGGACTCGGCCCGGGCTGACGTCGGGTGATGGCTGGGCGTTGCTGCAGACCCGCGAATGTCCGTCATCTGGTGTTGAAGCGCACCAGGTGTGCAAATGTGCAGGTCAAGTTGTGCCCTCGGCAGGATTCGAACCTGCAACACCCGCTTCAAGAGCGCGGAACCTGACACCTTGACCAAACCCTCGCCGCTGCACTGAATCACGCGGCCCTCGATATCGCGAATGCGGCGGGGTGCGTGGCCGGGCGGCCTGTTGATCGCGGCGGGTACAGGCTGTGCCGCCCCGGCGGTGGTGGTCGCGGGGTTGGCGGTGCTGGGTGTGCTGGTCTTCGTGGGGACCGTTTCCGTCGCGTGACGGCCGGAGCGCCGGTAGCCGGGTATTTCCGGTTCGGCCTCTTCGCCCACTGGCGCTGCGGGTGGATCATGAATATGGCGCCGAATTACCAGTGGAAGTCCGTTTCCTGCGCGAAAGGACGGGAACGACATGTCAGAGCAGAACAAAGCCACGGCCAAGCGCATGTTCGATGCCTGGAACACCAGGGATTTCGATGTCTTCGATGAAGTGATCGCGGCTGACGCCATCGATCACGATCCACAGAATCCGTACGCGGAGGTACACGGCCCGGCCGCCCTGCGGCGGCAGGCGGAGATGTACGTCGCCGCGTTCTCCGATACGAGAATGCTGGTCAACGAACAGATTGCGGAAGGCGAGTTCGTCCTCACTCGGTGGACGGCCACGGGGACCAATGACGGGCCACTGATGGGGATGCCCGCGACCGGAAAACCGGTCGTCATCCAGGGAATGACGGTCGCCCGCTTCCGGGACGACGGCAAGATCAGCGAAGGCTGGACGAGCTCGGACATGCTCGGCATGCTGCAGCAGCTCGGTGTCATTCCGGCGGCGCAGTCGGCGTCGACCTGATTCGTCCGCTGTCCGGGCGGTGTGGTGCGGCCTGCGGGCTGGACGCACCGCCCCGATCGGGGGCGCGCCGGTCTTGCGGTGACCGGCGCGAATGTTGTTTGCTGAAACAGTGCTGGCAACCCGCTCGAGTGTCCAGTAGGGAGCGGGAGCATGCGTTTCGCCGAGCTGACATCGTTCTTCCGAGAAGGGACTTCCCGTCATGCGCGCAGTCAGAACCGCCGTCCTCGCCGCGAGTTTGCTAGCCGGGCTGATCGTGCCCGCTCTCGCTGTGCCCGCCATCGCCTCCGCCGACGCCATCAGTTGCGGCCAGGACCTCAACGGCTGCGCCTCGGCGTGCCGGGATCGGATCGGCAATTCCTACATCCGCCTCACCGACTGTGTGGTGACCGAAGCGGGCTGGACCTGTGCCGCCTGCATGTACAACTCGCACACCTGATCGCCCGGCGGATCTGGGACGACCCGGTAGCGGCCGGGTCAGACCAGGGCGTGTGCCGTGGTGAAACCCAGCAGCGCCGCGCCCAGACCGGCGACGAGGCTGACCGTCACATTGAGGGCGGCGTACAGGTACGACCGTTCCTCGGCGAGGCGGACGGTCTCGTAGCCGAAGGTGCTGTAGGTGGTGAGCGCGCCGCAGAAGCCCGTGCCGAGCAGGGCGAAGGTGGGGGAGGAGGCGGCCGCGCCGGTGAGCGCGCCCAGGATCAGGCAGCCCGCCAGATTGACGGTGAGGGTGCCCCACGGGAACACGCTGTCGTGGCGGGTCTGGATGGCGCGGTCGGTGAGGTACCGCACGGGTGCGCCGACCATCGCGCCGAGGATCACCAGCAGTCCGGTCATGCCGCCGCCTTCCGGTAGCCGCCCGCCGCGCGGGTGAGCCGCACCGCGAGCAGGGTGGCCAGGAGCGCGCCGACCAGCGTGGCGGCCAGATAGCTGAATGCCGTTGCGACAGTGCCGGGTTCGAGCAGCGCGCGGGTCTCGTTGGCGTAGGTGGAGAACGTGGTGAACCCGCCGAGGATGCCGACCCCGAGGAACGGCCGCACGAGTGGGTGGGCGGTGCGCAGTTCGGTGACGATCACCATGAGCACGCCGATCAGGAAGCAGCCCAGCACATTCGTGGCGAAGGTGGCCCACGGGAATCCGTGCGCGGGAGTCGGCCACACCTGGGCGAGGCCGTAGCGGGCGAGTGCGCCGATGGCGCCGCCGATCGAGATGACGGTCAGGATCGCGCCCTGGGAGTGCAGCAGTTCCCGCCGCTGGTCGGGCTGATGCAGATCGATGTCGGGGTCGATGGGTTCGGCCGCCTGGGCGGTCGCGTCCAGCTCTCGGGTCACACGGGTCTCCTACTCCAGCGCGCACACGTTCGGTGTCTTCGTGGGGTAGGGACTGTTGGCGGCGATGTCGCCGCGGTTGTTCCGGTGTCCGGAGCGGCGAGCCCCACCGCCGCATCGCTCAGGGTAACCAGATCGGGCTGTCGCGCGGAACCGAAGTGGGTGACATCACCGCGCCCACGCCGTCCGTCGGCCGGCGAACCTAGCGCGAACATACACGGGTGTATGTAAGTGTAAGATTCCGGCATGACCAGCTCCGCCGTCTCGAAGCCGCCGCGCCGCACCCAGGAACAACGCAGCACCGAGACCCGGACGCGATTGCTGGACGCCACCATCGAGTGCCTGGTCGAGTACGGCTACGCCGGAACCACCACGCCGAGGGTGGCCGAGCGTGCGGGGGTCACCCGGGGCGCGCAGGTGCATCACTTCGGTTCCAAGAGCGAGCTCGTCGTCGCCGCGATCAGCCATCTCGCGCAGCGGCGCACCGAGGCGGCCATGAAGGAGATCGGGCGGGTCCGCAGCACGGACGATCCGATCGCCGCGACCCTCGAGGCCATGTGGGAGCTGCATCAGGGTCCGCTGTTCATCGCGGCCATCGAATTGTGGGTGGCCAGCCGCACCGATCGGGTGCTCGCGGTGGAGATGGAGAAGGTCGAGCCGTTCGTGAACAACGCGGTGCTGATGGCGGTGGCCCAGCTGGTGCCGAACGAGTTGGACCGCAAGAACGTCCGCGACTTCGCCTACACGGCCATGGACACGCTGCGCGGAATCCTGGTCACCAACTTCATCTCCCCGGATCCGGAGCGGGCGCACCGGCGCTGGCTGCGGGCCTCGGCGCAGCTGCGGCTGGCGGCCGCGGCGGTCATGCCGGACTTCCATCTCGGCGACCGATAACCGCCACCCTTACCGACGCCGCTGTATGTGCGGCCGCATCGATCTGACCTTCTGATCTTGCCGTGCCCCGGTGGATTCGCCGTACCCTCTTGCGGCTTTACATACAGCTTTGTATGTTTGTTTTCATTCCCCCTAGGTGAGGAGTTCGATGACGAACAAGGTCTACGTCGTCGGCGTCGGCATGACGAAGTTCGAAAAGCCGGGGCGGCGCAAGAACGAGGACGACAGCGCCTGGGACTACCCGGACATGGCCCGGGAGTCCGGCACCAAGGCGCTCGCGGACGCGGGAATCGACTACCGGGAGGTCGAACAGGCCTACGTCGGTTACGTCTTCGGTGAGTCCACCTCCGGCCAGCGCGCCGTCTACGAGCTGGGCATGACCGGAATCCCGGTCGTGAACGTCAACAACAACTGCTCCACCGGCTCGACCGCGCTCTACCTTGCGGCGCAGGCGATTCGGGGCGGCCTGGCCGAGTGCACCCTGGCCTTGGGCTTCGAGAAGATGCAGCCGGGCTCGCTGGGTTCGGTGTGGGACGACCGCGAACAGCCCATGGCACGCCACATCATGGCGCTGGCGGAGATCTCCGAGGTGCTGTTCCCGGTGGCCCCGTGGATGTTCGGCGCGGCCGGACGCGAGCACATGGCCAAGTACGGCACCACCGCCGAGCACTTCGCCAAGATCGGCTACAAGAACCACAAGCACTCGGTGAACAACCCGTATTCGCAGTTCCAGGACGAGTATTCGCTCGACGACATCCTGGGTTCGCGGATGATCTACGACCCGCTCACCAAGCTGCAGTGCTCGCCGACCTCCGACGGTTCCGGCGCGGTGATCCTCGCCGGCGAGGACTTCGTGGACCGCCACGACCTGTCGCGGCAGGCGGTGGAGATCGTCGGCCAGGCCATGACCACCGACTTCGGCTCCACCTTCGACGGCAGCGCCAAGAACCTCATCGGCTACGACATGAACGTTCAGGCGGCCGAGAAGGTCTACGCGCAAGCCGGTCTCGGTCCCGAGGACTTCCAGGTCATCGAGCTGCACGACTGCTTCTCCGCCAATGAGCTGCTGCTCTACGAGGCGCTGGGGCTGGCCAAGGAGGGCGAGGCCGGGCACCTCATCGACTCCGGCGCGACCACCTACGGCGGCAAGTGGGTGGTGAACCCGTCCGGCGGCCTGATCTCCAAGGGGCACCCGCTGGGCGCGACCGGTCTGGCGCAGTGCAGCGAGCTCACCTGGCAGCTGCGCGGCACCGCCGACAAACGTCAGGTCGACAACGTGACCGCCGCCCTGCAGCACAACATCGGGCTCGGCGGCGCGGCCGTCGTCACCGCCTACCAGCGCGCCGAGCGCTGATAGCTACCCCTTTCTTCCACGGGAACTACAAGAGGTAATCCAATGGGACACATCGAAGCCGGCAAGAACCTCAGCGCGACCCCGGATGCCCTGTGGGCGGTGGTCTCCGACCCGCAGACCTGGGACAAGTGGTTCTCCATCCACGAGCGCTGGATGGAGGAGCCGCCCGCCGTGCTGGCGCCCGGCGCGAAGCTGACCGCCAAGATCCTCATGCTCGGCATGGCCAACAAGATCGAGTGGGTGGTCGAGAGCGTCGAGACCCCGAACAAGCTGGTGCTCAGCGGAACCGGCATGGCCGGGGTGAAGGTGCAGTTCTCCTTCGACATCACCCCCGAGGGCAGCGGCAGCAAGTTCTCCGTCGCCGGCGACTTCGAGGGCGCGCTGATCAAGGGCGCGCTGGGCAAGGCGGTCGAGAAGGACGGCCTGAACCAGCTGGACAAGACGCTGACCGCCCTCGATGCGCTGGCCACGGCGGCAAGCCGGTGAGAGGACGAGGCGAGATGGCTTCGACGACAGTCGAATTCGACGAGTCCGGCCTGAACACCTGGTCGGACGAGGAGTCCTTCGAAGTCACCCGGGAGCGGGTCGCCGAATACGCGGCCGCCACCAACGATCCCATCGCCGCGCACCGGAAAGGCGATGTGGCCCCGCCGGTCTTCGCCATCGTCCCGGTATTCGACGCCATGATGGCCCCGGTCATCGACGTGGCCCCGATGAACATCTTCGGGCGGGTGGTGCACGGGGAGCAGGACTTCCACTTCCATCGCCCGATCCGGCCCGGCGATCGGCTGGTCGCCCGGGCCCGCGCCATCGGTTTCGAGGGCAAGGACAACGGGTCCACCATCACCATCCACATCGAAACCCGTTCCGATGCCGGGGAACTGGTCAACGAGCAGTATCTGACCGCGTTCTTCCGGAATGTCGACGCGGGCAGGCAGGTCGGCGCGGCCGCTCCGGCGCACCGCTTCGATGCCGCGTTGGCGGAGCAGCCGCCGCTGGCGACGGTCGCCGCGCACGTGGACGCGGACCAGACCTACCGCTACGCACCGGCTTCGGGCGATCCGGTGCCGCTGCACCTGGATGACCAGGTGGCCAAGGACGCCGGTCTGCCCGGCATCATCGCGCACGGTCTGTGCACCATGGCGATGTCGTCGTGGGGGGTGCTGTCGCAGGTGGCGGGTTCGGATGTGGCGAGGCTGCGCCGGTACGCGGTGCGGTTCTCCAAGATGGTCTTCCCGAACGACGACCTGGAGACGCAGATCTGGAAGGTCGGTTCCGCCGACGGCATCACCACTTACGCCTTTCGCGCCGTGCGCGGCGACGACACCGTCCTGAGCGACGGACTCGCCGAGATCGCCGACTGATCGAGAACTGAGGAGACATCCATGGGTGCACTCGAGGGACGGGTTGCCATCATCACCGGTGCGGGGCGCGGTATCGGCCGTGAACACGCGCTGTTGTTCGCCCGGGAGGGCGCGGCGGTCGTGGTGAACGACCTCGGCGGCAGCAATGCCGGTGAGGGCTCCGATGCCGGCCCGGCGCAGCAGGTGGCCGAGGAGATCATCGCCGCAGGGGGGCGCGCGATCGCCAACACCGACAGCGTGGCCGACTGGCAGGGCGCGAAGAACCTGGTGGATCAGGCGGTGTCGGAGTTCGGGCGGCTCGATGTCGTGGTGAACAACGCGGGCATCCTGCGCGACGCCTTCATCGCGGGGATGGAGGAGTCGCAGTGGGATTCGGTGCTGGCCGTGCACCTCAAGGGGCACGCAGCAGTGCTGCGGCACGCGGCCGGGTACTGGAAGGAACAGTCCAAGGCGGGTAATCAGCCCGCGGCCGCGGTCATCAATACCGCGTCGGCGTCGGGTACCACCGTTCCCAATGCGGGGCAGGCGAATTACGGCGCGGCCAAGGCGGGGATCGCGGCGCTCACCCTGGTGGCGGCCGATGAGCTGGCCCGCTACGGCGTGCGCGTGAACGCCATCGCGCCGATCGCCCGGACCCGGCTCACCCTGGCCACCCCCGGCATGGGCGACCTGATGGCCGCGCAGCAGGCGAGCCTGGAAGAGGGCGAGTTCGACGCCTTCAGCCCGGCCAATATCTCCCCGCTGGTGGCGTATCTGGCCACCGAGAAGTGCCCGATCACCGGCAAGGTGTTCGCGGTGCAGGGCGGCGCCATCTCGGAGCTGGCGGGCTGGCACGACGTGAAGACCATCGAGACCGAGGGCCCGTGGGCCATCGACGATATCGCCGGGCGACTGCCGTAATCAGGAAGGCGGACAACGATGTTCGAATGGTCCGAGACCGATGAGCTGATCCGCGACGCGGTGCGCGGCTTCATCGCCAAGGAGGTGCGGCCGCACCTCGACGCCCTCGACAGCGGCGAGATGCTGCCGTACCCGATCATCCGGAAGCTGTTCGGCGAGTTCGGGATCGACGTCCTCGGCGAGGAGGCGATCACCACACTGCTGGCCCGGCAGCGCAAGCGGGAGGAAGCCCTGGCGGCCGGAGAGCCGCTGCCGGAGCAGAAGGAACGCTCCGGCGACGGCAGCCCCTTCTCCGGGCAGGAATCGATGATGGCGGTGCTGGTCAGCGAGCTGTCCGGGGTGTGCATGGGGCTGGTGAGCGCCATGGGCGTGAGCATCGGCCTGGGCGCGACCACCATCCTCGCGCGCGGCACCCTCGCGCAGAAGGAACGCTGGCTGCCCGATCTGGTGACCATGAAAAAGGTTGCGGCGTGGGCGATCACGGAGCCGGACTCCGGGTCCGACGCGTTCGGCGGCATGAAGACCTACGTCCGCCGCGACGGTGAGGACTACATCCTCAACGGCCAGAAGACCTTCATCACCAACGGTCCCTACGCCGACACCGTGGTCGTCTACGCCAAGCTCGACGAGGGCGACGGCGCGACTGTAACCCCTCGTGACAAGCGGGACCGCAAGGTGCTGACCTTCGTGCTGGACAAGGGCATGGAGGGCTTCACCCAGGGCAAGCCGTTCAAGAAGATGGGCCTGCACGCCTCACCCACCGGCGAATTGTTCTTCGACAATGTCCGATTGGGCCGGGATCGGCTGCTCGGCGAGACCGAGGAGCACAAGGGCGGCGACGGCCGCGAGAGCGCGCGGTCCAGTTTCACCGCCGAGCGGATCGGCGTGGCGTTCATGGCGCTGGGCATCGTCAACGAATGCCACCGGCTCTGTGTGGATTACGCGAAGACCCGCAAGCTGTGGGGTCAGGAGATCGGCCGTTTCCAGCTGGTGCAGCTCAAGCTGGCCAAGATGGAGGTGGCGCGGATCAATGTGCAGAACATGGTCTTCATGGCGCTGGAACGCAACCGCGCCGGCAAGCCTCCGAGCCTGGCCGAGGCGTCGGCCATGAAGCTGTACTGCGCGGAGGTCGCCACCGACGTGGCCATGGACGCGGTCCAGCTGTTCGGCGGCAACGGCTACATGGCCGAATACCATGTCGAACAACTGGCCCGCGACGCCAAGTCGCTGATGATCTACGCCGGCTCCAACGAGATCCAGGTGACCCACGTCGCGAAGGGCCTGCTCGGCCGGTGATCCGAGGACGAGAGCGGTCCGCCCGGCAGGCGCCGGACGGACCGCTCTGTGTGACAAGGGTTTACGGCACGGAGACGGGCCGCAGGCAGTCGCCGATCGGGATGGCGACCGAGCAGAAGGACGGCTTGCGGGTGGGGCGGTAGTCGGGGGTGACGCCGCCGCGCGCGGTGATGTCCTTGAACGCGGCCACGGCGTCGGTGGGGCGGCGGGTCAGGGTGGGGTCGTTCTTGGCGTCGACGGTGTAGAGGCCGAAACGCGGTGAGAAGCTGCCCCATTCGTAGTTGTCGGTGAGGCTCCAGTAGTTGTAGCCGATGACGTTCATGCCGTCGGCCTTGGCGCGCTGCAGCCAGTAGACGGTGTCGCGCAGGTGGTCGGCGCGGTCGTAGCCGTCGGCGCGCGGGGCGGCGTTCTCGGTGGGCAGGCCGTTCTCCACCACGTAGATCGGCAGGCCGGGGAACTTCTCTGTGTAGTTGCGCAGGTTGTAGTAGATGCCCTCGGGTTCGATGGCGTTCTTCCACAATTCGTCGCCGAGCAGCGCGGGGCTGGGCAGGTGGGTCAGCGAAGCGCCGTAATAGAAGTCGACGCCGATGAAGTCCATCTTGCCCTTGATGCGGTCGGCGAACAGCAGGTCGGTCAGGTCCTGCACGATCGGGTACTGCGCGATATTGCTGGTCACCTTCGCGCCGGGCTGGCGGGTGTGGATGTAGTCGTAGATGCTGTTGTGCGCCTGCACCATCCGGTCGAACATTGCCGGCGCGTCGAGCACCCCGATGTCACCGATCTTGATGGATTGCGCGACGTAGCCCATCGGCTCGTTGATGGTGACCCACATCGGGTCGTAGCTCGAGTACCGGTCGACCACGCGGCGCATGTTCGCCAGCCAGTCGGTGACCATGTCCTGCTTCTTCCACCCACCGCGGTCCGCGGCCCAGCCGGGAATCACCCAGTGGTCGAGGGTCAGCATGGGCCGCATGCCCGCCGACCGGATCTTCTGCACGACCGAGTCGTAGAACTGGAAGTCCCGGTCGTCCCACACCCCGGCCTTGGGCTGCACCCGCGCCCATTCGATGCTGAGCCGGTAGACCTTCAGACCCATGCCCGCGGCGAGGTCGATGTCCTCGGCGTACCGGTCGTAGAAGTTGACCGAGTTCAGGTAGGGGTCGTGCGCCTTCCCGGAGTTCGCGTACCGGCTCCAGTTGCTGTCGGGGGCGTGCCCCTCGGACTGGAAGCCGGAAATGGCGACGCCCCACATGAAGTCGGGTCCGAACGGATTGACGGTGGTCGGTGCGCCGGAACTACCGGTCCCCGACCCGCTGGCGCTCCCCGACGCCGATCCGCTGGAACTACCCGACCCGGCGGACCCCGTCCCGGCGCTGCCGGTGTCCGGCGCCGATCCGGCCACGGCGGACCCACCCGCCACGATGGCCACGGCCGACAGGATCGAACACAGGACGCGCGTAGCTCTCATCGCGACGGAATCTCCCAGAACTGGTGTGGGCGCGGCATGTCGCCGCTGGGCTGGCCGCCCAGACTCTACTGGTCAATCGTCCAGAATGGGACCCTTTCGGCTAGAACTCCTTTCAGATCGGGTTTCCAGGAAGGATCCGGGCGGGGTCAGGGCTTGCGGGCCAGGGCGGCGGAGATCAGTTGCTCCCAGACGCTCAGGTCGTGGTGGTCACCGCCGATGCGGGAGACGCCCTCGGCGGTGGGTTCGGGGCGCCACAGGGGGCAGGGGACCAGGCCGGGTTCGAGGATCTCGAGATTGCCGAAGAGGGCGAGGATCTCCTCGTCGGAACGCCAGCGGCCGCGGCCGAAACTGGCCTGCAGCTTCTGCTCGGCGAGGTGGGTCTCCTCGTTGAAGCCGGAACGGAAGTGGGAGATGTAGAGCATGCTGCCGGACGGGATCTGGTCCGCCCAGTAGCGGACGATCTGGTCCGGCTTCTCGTCATTGTTGAGGTGGTGCAGGATCGCGCTGAAGATCACCGCCACCGGACGGTCGAAGTCGATGAGCCGCTCCACTTCCGAGTAGTGGCGGATCTCCTCGGAGTCGCGCAGGTCCGCGTGCAGCACGGTGGTGTACTCGTCGGTCTCCAGCAGCGCGCGGCCGTGCGCCAGCACGATCGGGTCGTTGTCGACGTAGACCACGTGCGGATCGGTCTGGTGCCGCTGCGCCACCTGGTGCACATTGTCCGCGGTGGGCAGCCCGCTGCCGATGTCGATGAACTGGGTGATGCCCGCGCGGGAGATCTCGCCGATCGCGCGCACCAGGCAATGGCGATTGGCGTACGCGATATCCACCGACCCCGGCAGATCCTTGATGAAGAAGTCCCCGATCTCTCGATCGGCGGCGTAATTGTCCTTGCCGCCCAGCAGGTAGTCGTACACCCGGGCGATGCTGGGCTTGGACTGATCGATCTGCGGTTGTTCCATCATCCTCTTACCCCGTTCCGAGGGACGCCGTTGTGGTAGCAATCCTATGTAAGAGAACGATTTCCGGCGCGGGGTTCCCCGGTCTCAGACCGCGCGCAGGCGGGTGCGGCTGGCGTACACGTGTTCCGCGATGAGTGTCGCGATCCGGTCCGGGGCCTCCAGCATCGGGACATGCCCGACATTGTGGACCAGGATGCGGTCCGTGGATTCGGGGAGTTCCTCGAGAAAACGCTTCGCGTACACGCGATTCGGGATGATCCGGTCCTTCTCGCACAGCAGCAGCCGCACCGGCGTGCTCAGCGCGGACAACTGCTCGAGGGCGGGGAAACGCAAGCCGCTCACCAGCATCGGCAGCATGGCCCGGCAGTTGAGGGCCGAGGTGATGACCGCCTCGAGCCCGGCCCGCGAGGCCGCCTCGGTGTTCTTGGTGAGCAGCATGGCCACCGCCTGCCGGATGAGGCCGCTGTAGGTGATCGCGTCGGGCAGACGCTTGCCGATCTCGACGAACGGCACCATCGACGCGAATTTCAGCCCCACCCGCAGTTGCAGCAGCGACGAGGATTGCCAGCCGCCTGCGGGCGCGATCGCCGTGAGGGTGCGGGCCCGGCCGCGGCGGGCGAGTTCGAAGCCGACCCAGCCGCCGAGCGAATTGCCCGCGATATGGCAGGTGCGCCAGCCCATCTCGTCGAGCTGGTCCTCGATATTGTCGGCAAGGGCGCTGATATCGATGAACCAGCCGTCGAGTTCGGGTCCGCCCCAATGTCCGGTGAAGGCGGGAGCGAACACTTCGCAATGGCCGGCCATACGTTGCGCGACCTGCTCCCAGCAATGCGGGGACATCATGAATCCGTGCAGGAGGAGCAGTGGTTCACCGGAGCCGGTGTGAAGGGCCCGAACGGGCGCGCGCGGGGTGGAGGGCTTGGCGGTGCCTGACGTCATCGTCGTCACCCCTTCCTGGACCTCGATGTCCGTGAAGAGAGTCGGTAAGGCGCATTGTACGGTCGTGAAGTGGCGAAAATCATCAGTACGTGCAACGTGAACGGAGTGCGTGCCGCCTCGGGCAAGGGACTGCTCGAGTGGCTGGCCGCTACCGAGGCCGATATCGTCTGTCTGCAGGAGACCCGGGCAACCGATGAGCAAACGCGTAGCGCACTAGCGCCCGCGCTGGACGCCGGATGGTTCCTCAGCCATGCCGAGCCCGGTCTGAAGGGCCGGGCGGGCGTGGCCATCCTGTCCCGGCATCAGCCGGACGCGGTGCGGATCGGGGTCGGCCTGCTCACCGACGGAACCTGGTCGCCCGTCGAGGAATTCGCCACCCTGGGTCGCTATGTCGAGGCCGATTTCGGGGACCTCACCATCGCCAGCGTCTACGTCCACACCGGCGAGGCCGACACCCCGATGCAGGACGAGAAGTACCGCTTCCTCGACGCCATCGGCACGCGCATGCTGGCCCACCCCGGCGAGTTCGTGATCATGGGCGACTGGAACGTGGCGCACACCGAACTCGATATCAAGAATTGGAAGGGCAACGTCAAGAACGCGGGCTTCCTGCCGCAGGAACGCGCGTGGGTGTCGTCCATGCTGGCCGCCGGATACGCCGACGTGGTGCGCGACCTGCACCCGGGCGTGCCGGGACCGTACAGCTGGCACTCCTACCGCGGCCGCGCGTTCGACAACGACGCCGGGTGGCGGATCGATTGGGTTTTACAGAAGAAGAGTAGCAGGTCACAGGCGTTGTCTGCACGTGTGGAGCGTGCAGCTACCTACGCCGAACGCTGGTCCGACCACGCGCCGGTGACGGTGGAGTTTGATCACAGTTTGACCAGGAGCCATGCCGAGCAAGAGATGGTGCTCACCGGAGCTGTGTAGCGAACCGGGGTACCAGGTGTTCCCGGGTGCCCCGACTCGGATTCAGTCTCACGGCTGGCCGCAGCGTCGCCGTGGAGCGAGAAGCGGCGTCAGTGCACGGATGACGGCGGGCCTCTGTTCCGGCGGTACGCCCTTCAAGGCGTACACAGCGATGATCACCTTGGCCATTGCGTTTGGGACAGAAGCCATTGCTACCGCGACAAGAATCCCCACAGGATGCATCGGGTTCGACTCTCCTTGCTCATGGCAAGGCTCACCGAGTCGGCATGCCGACCGACTTGGACGAGCCTTGCCAGGTTGCAAGTCTCCGCAGATGGGGCTGTTGACAGGCTAGCGCTCCAAGTGCGTGGCTGCGGAGCCAAACGCGAAGAACCCCTGAATATCTCCGGTGTTCAGGGGCTCCCCCTGGAGGTTGAAGACCTCAGCACGGTTGCGTTAGGGGCCGGGTCTTCCGCGAGGTGCGTTCAGCTGTCTACCGGTTCACCTCCTCCCTGGGGTTCCTGAGCATCAGAGTGGTCTTAGGCGTTAGCGATGTCTCGAAGCTCTTCCCGCAGTCCAGGTACGTGTGCCCGAAACCGCGCCAGCCAGCCGCAAGCGTCAGCGCACCGAGCATGAAGGCACCGACTATCGAAGCGACCGTTTCGCCGACGTACCCAAACCGGAACATCCACCTGCCTGCCGTGCCCACCGCCTAGGCACCGTCCGCACGTGCGGGTGGCAGGTCACGCAGCGGCGGCATCACTCGCCGGGCGTAGGTCTCTTCCGGGTTCACGGTGATCACGTCGAGTTGCTGAACCAGCGTCCCTGGTACTTCGCCACCCTCGAAGTGCTCCGGGCTGGGCACGATAACTGCTTCGGCGTCCAACCGGGTTGCTTGTGCCCGGAGCCGGGCCAAGGGCGGTCGTCCGAACTTGGGGTCAAACACAACCATGTCCGCGAAGTCGTAGCCGAGGCGTGTTGCGAGCTTCCGGATTTGGCTCTGGTCCCACAGCTGAGCGACGCCGGACACGTCGGTTCGCAGGTATCCCAAACATGTTGGTTTCCAACGCATTACAGTCCCTTGGTCTTGATGCCCGTCTAGGGCTTTGTGCCCGTTGATCTCGAGATAGAACCCGCAGTAGTCGTCTGCTTCGTCTCCGTACGACTGGAGTTCGAGCACACCGCCGGGGAACTGGATCAGCCGTGTGCGTCTTCCGGGGTCTGGTTCGTCTTGCTCAGTCACGGCTGCCTCCCTGGGTCGCTACTGAGGCACCCGGGACCGGGTCAACTGAACTGGTCCCCGAACGCCATAGACCGACGCTACGAAGCGGCATATCCGCAGGTCCACGATCTTGCTCAATCGTGCACATTTCAGATTTATCCAGGCCACAGCTAGCAGGGTTGAGCCACAATCGATTTACCGCGTGCAACAACGAGCACGGTTCACAGGGAGGAACGACCGATGTCGTTACGTTTTCTGGGCAAAGGCGGAAGCACCAACAACGGATGCCCTACCTTGCTGGCAGACGACCAGGACCGGTACGTAGTCCAGGCGTGGAAGACCGACCGGGCCGATACTGTCGAGCTGCCTCACCTGTTGCTCGGCTTCTTGGAGCCGGACACCTTCATCGGTGCCACACTGACCGACACCGGCCGGGGGACGTTCAAGCTCACCGGCCGACCGGTTACCGATGACGAGACGTTGAGCCAGTTGACGATTGCCGAGGACGAGACCGTGATCCTGGTGCCGAAGCGAGAGAGGACGTTCTACGGTGCGGCTAGTCCCCGATGAGGGTTTCCCGGATTTGCTTCGGACCTGCAAGCGGGAAGCGTTCCACCTCGAGGTACTCGACTCGTACGCCGAACCGTACGAGCACGAACCGCTGAGGCGGTTCCTTGTGGGCGAGCAAGACGATTACGCCTGGTTCCAGTCCTGGGCACAGCTTGTACAGGAAACCGCCGGCCGCGGCGTAGCGGTCACCCGGGTTCGGATTGTCACTGAGCCTCACGCCGACTACACCCGGTTCGCTCTGAAGGTTGCAGAGCTGAATACCCAAGCGGGGGAGGACATCCGGTACCTGCCCCGGCATCTCGCCGGGGAAGTACCACCGGATGACTTCTGGCTTTTCGACGATGAGCTAGTGATCTTCTCGGCGTTCGGGGAACCCGGAGGCTGGTCGGGCGCGGTCACCACCGACCCACACATTGCAGCGTACTGCAATCAACTCAAGCAACGGTTCTGGTCGCTCGGCGTCCCGTACGCGGAGTACATCAGTCGGTGACGGAATCTCTTCATCAACAGCGCGAATCTCTCGGGGCACGGCTCCGGGAGATTCGTTTTCATGCTGGGCTGAGCGGCGCTGAGCTTGCGCGCCGGAACCGTTGGGACGCTAGCAAGGTGTCCAAGATCGAGTACGGCAAGATCAAGCCGTCTCGTGAAGACCTCGAAGCGTACTGCAGAGACTGCGGCGCTGAAGACCAGTTAGCCGACCTGATAGCCACCCGGCAGAACATCGATACCGCCTATCTGGAGTGGCGGAAGGTGTTGAGCACTGGAACCCGGCGGCGGCAGCAAGCTTCGATCACGTGGGAGTCAGAGGCTCGGATACTCCGCTGGTATGAGCCGGTGCTGATTCCGGGGTTACTCCAGACTGCGGACTATGCCGCTGGAATCCTGCGGAAAGTGATCGAGTTCCAGCAGATTCCCGACGATCTGGATCAGGGTGTATCGAAGCGGATGGAGCGCCAACAGGTGCTGTATCAGCGAGATCACCTGTTCCACTTCGTGATTGCCGAACAAGCGTTGTACACCACTGTTGGCGACGATCAGACCATGGCGGGGCAGATGGACCGGCTTCTGGCTGTCCAGGGGATGCCCCGGGTGACCTTGGGCATCGTTCCGCGTACCGCGCCGTTCGAAACGGCAATCACTGGGTTCGTGATGTTCGATTCAACAAAGGTCTTGGTTGAGGGAATCACGGCAGAACTGAGCATCACCCAGCCTCGAGAGATCAAGGTCTATCACCGAACCTTTGATGTCCTGGCGAACCAGTCCGTAACCGGTGAAGCCGCTCGTACCTTGATCAGTAAGGCTGTGGAGTCTCGCTGAGCGCTCGGATGATGTTGACTCTGCCGTTTCCAAACGTATTGAGCGGCAACAGTTTCTGTATCGAGGTAACCGGCGGTTCCATATCCTGATCGGGGAGTAGGCGCTCCGAGCGACAGTCGGTACTCGCGAGGTAATGAACGGGCAGCTCGATCGGCTGTTAGCCGTGGGGTTGCCCGGGTGTTACTCGGGATCGTTCCGGCCGAGTTGACCATCACCCAGCCTAGGGAGATTGCGCTGTACGCCCGTACGTTCGAGACTCTCGCCGACCAGTCTGCCACTGGCGACGCTGCGCGGGTACTGATCCGTAAGGCCCTGGACGCTCGCTAGGGGTTTTGCGGACATGGAGGGTGAGGATTCTTTACACGCTCAACTTCCCGTCAGCTGACGTTTAGTGCCTCGAGTATCTCAGCAGGGACAAACAGCCTGGCGTTCACCGGCTGCAGTGAGTGCATGTACAACCGGATGCCAGCCTTCAAGAGCAAGGCTCTGCCCTCGCCACGGTTCATACGCAGGTACGCGTCGGCGTAGGTTTCACCGGTAGGTTCGTGCACATACCGGGCTTCACGACGGGGCAGAGACTGAAGCCGCTTGCGCTTGTCCACCAGGGAGCTCAGTCGATCCTGGTAATCCCCTTGGCCCCCGTCGTAGTCGTAGAGCCCTATGTCGAACTCGTCCCGGACCGAGGTCATGGCCCGGGCAACTGCATCGAGTTCGTCCGCATAGTCTTCGCCGGGGACGAACTTCCGTTCGGTCACCGGCAAGTCTGCGAGCTCGGAGCACACGAGTTCATCCAAGAGCTCATGGGTAGCCGACTCCAGGAACGTATACCCGATGCACCTGGGCTTGCCGGTCTTCGGCACGCACCTGTAGTACGAGTAGGTCTTGCTGTTCTGGTTCACGGTGGCAACTCGATACAACCGGTCTTCACAGTTGCCGCAGAACACGATTCCCAGTAACGGTGCCGCACCGTGCGACCGCTCACGGGTGCGTGAGCGGGTCTTCAACCCGTCTTGGATCTGTGCCCACTCCTCATCGGTGAAGATGCCCTTAGGCGTGTACCGGATAGGACTTCCGTCTGCGCCACGGGCAAGCCTGCGCTCTTTGACAGAGCGGCCAACGAGCTTGAACCCTTGTGTAGCAGGAGATTTCAGAATCTTACCGACACTGGATTGGTTCCAGGTGTCGGACACCTCGGTCTTCCTGCTGGTGCCGGGCTTGAAGTAGTACCGGGCAGGTGTCGGGAACCCGTCAGCGGTAAGTCGTGCGGCTATCTCCCACTGTGACTTTCCTGCGATAGTCATGTTTCCCATGATCTTCACCGCCTCGGAGGTCACAGGGTCAATCTCCAAAGTCTTGCCGCCTCTGGGATGGTCAACGATCCGGTATCCATACGGGGGCTGGCCTCCAGGCCACCGGTCCATCTTCCGTAGTGCGGTATGTGAGTCTTTGACGCGGGTAGATAGCGTGCCGGCCTCCAGCTCGCCGAGCGCGGCAATGATCGTTGCCATGGCCTTGCCGAACGGAGTCGCAAGGTCGAAACCCTCAGTGGCAGAGATCAAGGTCTTCGGGGGCTGCTGGTGCTCGCACCAGTCGATCAGGTTCGCGAGATCGTTCGAGGACCGCACCAGCCGGTCGAGTCTCCACACAACGATCGCATCGAACTCGTGTGATCGGTTCTTCAACCAGTTGCCAAGCTCTGGCCGGTCGAATGGTGAGTACTTGGTGGCGGACACGTCCAGGTCCGTCGCTACCCCTGCTTCGGTCCAGCGTCGGGCCTGAACCACGGCTCGGCCGTGCTCGAGCTGTCGCTCTGGTGACGTAGATTCGTCTGTCATGACGCTTAGCCGCGCGACCAGCAGCGCTCGGGGTGTTGGTTCCTTCACCGGAGTTCCTCCCTGCTTACGGGGCCAATCGGATTGTAAGACAGAGTCAATTCGACCGACTGTCGATTACCGGAATGTCCGGTCCGACCACGCGCCGGTGACGGTGCAGTACCGATGAAGAAGCTGTCGAAGAAGTCGAGCGCCTGGCTGACGCTGGGCGTCGCGATCCTGCTCTTGCTGGTGGCCTTCCTCGCCAATCGCGCCAACAACGATCATCCGGGGGACACGAGCAGCGCCAAGCCCGTCGCCACCTCAACGGTCCGGACCACCGCCAAGCCGGGCGGCGCGACCCCGGCTCCGGCCGACCAGGCCGCGTCGCCGTCCAAGGTCGCGGGCGTGCCCGACCGGGCCTACGCGACCCTGGTGGAGATCGATGCCGGACGCTGGCCCGACTCGGCCGATTCGCCCGGCACCAAAGGCGGTGACACCTGGCAGAACCGGGACGGCAGCCTGGCCCGCAAGGACGCCGCCGGGAAGGCCATCACCTATCAGGAATGGGATGTGAATCCCAAGCAGCGCGGCCAGACCCGCGATGCCGAACGCATCATCACCGGCAGCGACGGTTCGGCCTATTACACGGGGGACCACTACAAGACCTTCACGAGGATGCGCTGAATGTCCGAGCCCACGCCGTTATCGCAGTTCCTCTCCGCCCCCACCGCCACCGAGATCTCCGATAGCGCCGCGCGCTCGGCCGCCCACGTTCCCGTCCTGGGCGTGCTGCCCGTCGGCGCGGCCGAGTTCTCGGGCGTCCGCTACCGGATGCCGGACGGCTACCTGTGCCGGGAACTGCGCGGCCGCAAGATGCGCACGGTCGCCGAGGTCTTCGACGAGTTCGCCGCGGCCTTCCAGTTCCCGTACTACTTCGGGGAGAACAAGGACGCCTTCGACGAATGCCTGCGCGACCTCGACGATTTCGTCGGCGCCGCACCGGGATACGTGGTGGTCATCCGCAATGCGGCCCTCATGCTCGACCGGCAGCCGGACGAACGCGACTGGTTCGCCGAGGCCATGACCGACTGCGCCGCCATCTGGGCCGGCCGCGGCATCCCGTTCCGCGTCGTCCTCCAGGACGCCACCCCGCCCGGCCTCCCGGTGATCCCCCTGTCCCTGGATCCGGAACCCGCCGCTTCGTGAATCCCGACCGCCCGGCCCGTTCGCTTCGACAAGGCCGGGCGGTTTCGTATTCGGGCGGGGCCGGTTGGACCTATAGTCGCTGACAGTGTGTCGAGCGAGTAGGGAACAGGTGTGATCGAGCGTCGGAATGTGTTGCGGGGCGGGGTGATTCTGGCGACCGCGGGGGTGCTGGCCGCGTGCGGGACGCCGCGGCGGGAGCGCGCGACCGCGGCGTCGGGCAGCGTGGCCTGGGAATACAAGGTCGACAGCGCGGTCAAAGGGGTGCGGTACGGGGCCGGGACGGTCGTGGCCGAATCCGACTCGACGCTGACGGGGATCGACGCCAAGGCCGGGCGGGAGTTGTGGCGGCTGCCGATCACGACGCCCGGTATCGGGCAGCGGTCCTGCCTGTGGAACGGGGCGCTGGTGGTGCCCGGAGCCGAACCCGACGCGGCCGGGGACCGGGTGGTGGCCGTGGATCTGGCGTCCGGGCAACGGAAATGGGCCTTCGACGCGCCCGAGGGCGTGACGGTCGCCGGAGCGTACGGGGTTCGGGACCAGGTGCTGTACCTGATCGCGACCGAACACGGCGGCAAGGGGCGCGAAGCGTGGGCCGTGGACATGGCGAGCAAGACGGTCCGCTGGCGGGTGTCCTGCGAGAGTGACGGGCTGACGGTGCCCGAGAGCGGTTCGCTGCTGTACAACCGGAAGCCGGGCAGCGGCGGCGATATCGTCGCGCTCGACCGCGAGACCGGCGAGACGGCCTGGTCGCGGGCGGGCGACAGTGCGGTCTCGGCGAGCACCATCGCTTCCGGCCTGGTCAAG
Organism: Nocardia sp. NPDC059764; assembly: GCF_042732555.1. Taxonomy (NCBI): domain Bacteria; kingdom Bacillati; phylum Actinomycetota; class Actinomycetes; order Mycobacteriales; family Nocardiaceae; genus Nocardia; species Nocardia sp. NPDC059764. The sequence continues at coordinate 10,225 of NZ_JBHWHH010000011.1, read as the reverse complement.
GGCGCGGTACTGGCCAGCGACGGCGCGCACACCGTGTCCGGCCTCGACCCGAGAACCGGTGCGGCGCTGTGGACCACACCCGCCCTGCCCTACGCGGCCGGCGCGGTCTTCGGCTCCGGCGACGCCTACTTCCTCTGCGACGGTTCGAAACTGCACGCCATGAGCCCCGGCGGCGACACCTCCCCGCTGTGGAGCCTCACCGTCTCCGACAAGGGCGACGCCGTCGACGCCGCCGGTTACGGTTCCGCGGGCTCCTTCTACCTGCTGGCCGCCCGCTCTCTGCGCGCCATCGACGCCCGCACCAGCAAAATCCGCTGGATGCAGTCGATTCCGGACAAGCCGGGCCAGGAGGTCCACTTCGCCGTCGGCGATACCCACTGCTACGTGGAATCCGCCGCCGATTCCGCGACGGTCACCGCCATCGCGCGCTGATCAGCGCCGCAGTCCGCGGGCCAGGTCCTCGCCGAGCAGGACGAAGATGTCGGTGGTGGCGTCGACCAGGTCTTCGCGGGTCATGGGGAGATCGCCCTGGAGCCAGGCGGAGAGGGTGTGGACCAGGCCGCCGACCAGGTAGTTGGCGCGGAAGCCGATCAGGGCGTCGGGCTCGGCCTCGGCGATGCCGTAGAAGTCGATGCCCTCGGCGGCCACCAGATTCGCGAACGCCTTGATGGTGTGGGTTGTGCGGGTGCGCAATTCGGGGGTGGCGGTGCTGACGGCCAAGGCCACCCGGGCCTTGCGGGGGTCGTCGGTGAGGACGCCGATGCCGGCGGTGATGGCGGCGTGCGCCTTGGCGCGGGTGTCGTCGGGGGCGGCGTGCAGGCCCGCGATCAGGGCGGCGGCCAGTTCCTCGGCGATGGTGTCGAACAGGGCCGACAGCACGGCGTCGCGGCCGTCGAAGTTCTCGTAGTAGTAGCGCTCGTTGAGGCCCGCGCCGGTGCACAGCGCGGAGACGGTGAGTTTGTCGAGGCCCTGGGTGCCGAGGATGTCGAGGGCCGCGCCGATCAGGGCGGCGCGGCGCTGGGTGCGCCGCTCGTCGGCGGAGACGCCGCCGTAGGTCCGTTGCCCGGTCACGAACCGATTCTGGCACGGGAGCGATTCTGGCAGAAGGCCTTGCCAGAATCTGTCATCTGGGGGACTCTGTTTCCAGATGTGGTGGCGGCCATCACACCGGACCGGGAGGCGACGATGCCTGCACAGAGTGGCTACTTCTCCGACGACTCGATGATCCGGCGGGTCATGCGCAAACGCGCGGTCGGAGTCACCTACGGCCAGCGGGCGCTGGTCATCGGCGCGGTGCATCCGCTGCTCTACGTCGGGACCGCCGAGAACACCCAGCACCGGACCACCCCGTACACTCGCCTGGCCCTCACCGGCCGCCTGTTCGAGGCCGTCTCCCTGGGCACCCGCGAAGAAGCCGACCGCGCACGGGAGTTCACCCGCAAGCGCCACGCCCCGGTCGAGGGCGCGCTGCCCGAGTCCGCGGGCACGGCCAACCCGGCGGGCACCCGCTACTCCGCCAACGACCCGCACCTGATGTTCATGACCATGGCCTTCACCTTCGACTCCGCCGAGGCCATGCACGATCTGCTGGTCCGCCGCCTCACCCCGACCGAGCGCGAGAGCCTCTACCAGGACTACGTCCGCTGGGGCGAACTGTTCGGCATGCCGCGCATCGCCGCCCCCTACACCTACCGCGAATTCCGCGACTACTTCGACGGCTACCTGGCCTCCGCCGAACCCCACCTCACCGACGAGGCCAAGCTGGTCGGCTCCTACCTGATGGGCCAGCGCGTCCCCCACCCCCTCCCGATGCCCGCCCAACAGGCCCTCTCGGGCTTCTCCCTCCTCGTCCAGGGCAGCCTCCCCGCCCGCATCCGCGACATGTACGACCTCCCCTGGGGCCTCCGCGAAGAAGTCGCCTTCCGCGCCCTGGCCCGAGCCGTCCGCACCGCCCACATCACCCCACCCCTGCTCGGCAACCCCCTCAACGCCCCCATGACCGGCCCCAGCTACCCCCTGTACAAGCTGGTCACCCGACGCGAACAGCGCCTGATCGGCTCGGGCCGGGCCAGCATGCCGGGGGTGGATCCGCGGTCGTACTCGGACAGAATCGGTGCGTGACCGGCCCGTAGGAGAAGACCCCGAGGTTCGCGGCCGTCCCGATTCTGGACTGCGGCTCGAGAGACCTCCGCCTTGGAGCGGGGGAGCGAAGCGGAGGAGGGAAGAATCGGGACCAGGGGCCGCGAACCCGCCCCGGAGCGCGGCGGAGGGGCAAATTAAGCTCGGGTGCATGTCGAGTCCTGAAGCGACCGCTGAGCGTAAGCAGCGGGTACTGTCCGGAATCCAGCCCACCAGCGATTCCTTCCACCTCGGCAACTATCTTGGCGCGCTGCAGTATTGGGTGCGGCTGCAGGACGATTACGACGCCTTCTACTTCATCCCGGACCTGCACGCGATCACCGTGCCGCAGGATCCCAAGGAGTTGCGCCGCCGGACCAAGGTGTCGGCGGCGCAGCTGCTGGCGCTGGGCGTCGACCCCAAGAAGTCGACGCTGTTCGTGCAGTCACAGGTGCCCGAGCACGCCGAGCTGACCTGGGTGCTGAACTGCATCACCGGCTTCGGTGAGGCGAGCCGGATGACCCAGTTCAAGGACAAGTCGGTCAAGCAGGGAGCCGACAACGCCACGGTCGGCCTGTTCACCTACCCGGTGCTGATGGCCGCCGACATCCTGCTCTACCGGGCCCAGCTGGTGCCGGTCGGCGAGGATCAGCGCCAGCATTTGGAGCTGACCCGAAACCTGGCGCACCGCTTCAACACTCGCTACAAGAAGACCTTCGTGGTGCCCGAGCCGCACATCGTGACCGGCACCGCCAAGATCTACGACCTGCAGGACCCGACCTCGAAGATGAGCAAGTCGGCGGCCTCGGACTCGGGCCTGCTGAGCCTGCTCGACGACCCGAAGGTCTCGGCCAAGAAGATCCGCTCCGCGGTCACCGACACCGAGCGCGAGATCCGCTACGACCCGGAGACCAAGGCGGGCGTGAGCAATCTGCTGGTCATCCTCAGCTCGCTCACCGACACTCCGATCGTCACGCTCGAACAGGACTACGCCGGCAAGGGCTACGGTGACCTGAAATCGGATACCGCCGACGCGCTCATCGAGTTCGTGACACCGCTGCGCGCGAAGGTGCAAGAATACATGTCTGACCAGGGTGAACTCGATCGTGTCCTCGCCGCCGGAGCCGAGCGGGCACGGGAGGTCGCCGGGCGGACTCTCGCGCAGGTGTACGACCGGGTGGGGTTCCTCGCCCGCTGACCCGGCCGCCGCGCGCCCAGGTGTGCGGAGGTGGCGGTGTTCGGGAATCTCGTCGACGACGTCGAGACGTGGATCAGGACGCAGATCCGGCGACGGCCCTGGCTCGACCATATGGTCCGGGCCGGCGGCCGGTATCAGCGGCAGCGCGGCGACTACTACGCCGCGGGCATCACCTATTTCACGGTGCTGTCGCTGTTCCCGCTGCTGATGGTGGGATTCGCGGTGGCGGGCTTCGTGCTGTCACGGAATCCGCAGTGGCTCACCGATATCCAGCACAAGATCGTCGAGAACATTCCGGGCGAGGCGGGCAGCTCGATCAACGATCTGATCCACCAGGCCGTGAATTCGCGGGCGAGCGTGGGCACCATCGGTCTGCTGGCCGGCGCGTACGCCGGTCTCGGCTGGATCGCCAACCTGCGGGCCGCGCTCACCGAGCAGTGGGACCAGCCCAGCAAGAAGCGAAACTGGTTCGTATCCAAGGCGTCCGACCTGCTGGCGCTGATCGGGTTGTTCCTGGCCATCCTCGTCTCGCTGGGCCTGTCGGTGCTGGCGTCGAGCGGGCTGATCAGGAGCCTGCTGGATCGGATGCACATCCATCAGACGGCATGGATGACAGCGCTGCTCACACTGGTGTCGCTGCTGCTCGCGGTCCTCGCCAACTGGGCGGTCTTCGCGTGGATGATCGCGCGGCTGCCGCTGCACCCGGTCACCTTCCGCAGCGCGGCCCGCGCGGCCCTGATGGCCGCGGTGGTGTTCGAGGCGTTCAAGCAGCTGGCCACGATCATCCTGCGATCGGTGGTGAACGGCCCGGCGGGTGTGGTGTTCGGTCCGATCATCGGGCTCATGGTGTTCAGCTACTTCACCGCCCGGATCATCCTGTTCGCCACCGCCTGGGCCGCCACCGCCTCGGACAACGAAGTGGCCGAGGATATTCCGGCGCCCGCCCCGGCGGTCATCCGGCCGCGGGTGACGGCGGCGGGGTTTCCGGCGGGAGCGGGTGCGGCGTGGTTCGGGGCGGGAGCGTTTGCGGGAGTGCTGCTTTCGATGCTGCGCCGTCGCTGACTAGCAGTGGCTGCGCAGGTTCATCTTGGCGACGAGCGGGTAGAAGTTCTTGTCGAACGAGCCCTCCGCGAACCAGCGATACTGCTTGTGCTTGTCGGGCAGGTTCTGGGCGAACTTCGCCTGGTCCTGCGCATCGTAGAAGTGCACATTGCGCAGCGCGGTCAGCACCGCGCCCCTGCTGTCGCGCAGTTCCGCCCACATCAGCCAGGCGTCATTGTTGCTCGACGAGGTGACGGTGCCGTCGAACCAGGCGTGCCCGTCGGAGTCGATGGTCCACTTGGCGCCGCCGAACAGGGTGCAGTCGCCGCTGTGCAGGTCGTGGTCCCAGGAGTACCACTTCTGGGCGGCCGCGGACGCGGGCCCGGCGGAGGTGGTGGCGCCGAAGACGCCGAGGGCGAGCACCGCGGCGGCCAGCGGGGCCAGGCGGCGCAGGCGGGAGCTGCGGGTGGTTTTCATGGTGGGGTCCCCTCCAGAGTCGTGACCGGGATTCCGGCGTGTGACCACTGTGCGAGGACCCACCAACGGGGTACCAATGACGGACCAACGGCCGCGATCAGCGGCGGCGGCTCAGCCTCCGCGCCGCCAGCAGCAGCGCCACGACCAGGAAGACGCCGCCGACGATGAGTACGGTCCGCAGATTCTGATGGTCACCCGCACCGGTGTCCGACTCCGGGGCGGCCTCCGACTGCGGCGCGGGCGGACTGGCCAGTGCCACCGAGGGATTCGCCGCGGCGGACCCGTCGGGCATGGTGCCGATACTCGCCCCGGCCGGGAGCGTGTGGGCCCAGTCGAGCAGTTTGGCCGCCTGTTCCCACGGCCGGAACGGCCGCACGTCCGCCTTGAGCAGGCTCACCACATAGCGGCGGCCATTGCGTTCGGCGGCCGCCACGAAGGTCTGCCGGGCGTCGTCGGTGTAGCCGGTCTTGCCGCCGATCGCGCCGTCGTACTCGAAGAGCAGATGGTTGTCGTTGGCGATGGGGAAGCCGGGATGATCCTTGTCGCCGGGGATCTTCGGGTCGGCGGGGAAGCCGGGGAAGTCCACCTGCTCGGTGTGGATCAGTTCCGCGAACAGCGGCAGCGTCATGGAATGCCGGAACAGCATGGCCAGGTCGTGGGCCGAGGTGCTCATGCCCGGCCCGTCCAGTCCGGACGGGGTGGCGGCGCGAGTGTCGAACGCCTGCAACTGTTTCGCCATCGCGTTCATCTTCGCGACGGTGGCGTCGTCCCCGCCCAGCTGGGTCGAGATGGCATGCGCCGCATCGTTTCCCGACGCCATGATGAGTGCCTGGAACAGCTGCTTGTTGGTGTACTTGCCGCCCGGGCCGATGCCGACCCGGGTGCCGTCGGCGTTCGCGTCGTCCTGGGTCCCGGTCACGACGGTGTCCAGTCCCAGGGCCGGGATCGCCACCGCCGCCAGCAACACCTTGATGGTGGAGGCGGGGCGATACCGGCCGTGTGGATCCTTGGCCGCGAGGACCGCGCCGGAGTCCAGGTCCGCCACCTCCCACGCCGTCGCCGAAATCCCTTCCGGCAGCGGCGCGGCCCCCGCGGGCAGGATCACCCCGCACCCGCCCAGCCGCTTGCCCCCGATGGGCGGATCCGGGATCGGCAGGGCCGCCGGCGCCTTCTGCCCGGGTTCGGGCACCTCGGAGGAGTCGATGGGGGACGGCGGCGTGGTCTTGTTCGGGCAGTCGTCGGTATTGGGGGTGGTGAACGGCGTCGTGGTGGTGGTCGGCTCGGCTCCCGCGGTTCCCGGTAGCGCCGGCCCGAAGGTGGTGCCCGAGAACGCGGTGAGGCCCGTCGCGAGCGTCGCGGCGGCGAGAAGGCGCGAATACCTGCGGTTACTCATCGCGCCCGACTTTATCGCCTAGTTGGCGGAGTGGTTGACAGGGCAGCCGTGGGCGAGTGGGCCGAGCAGCTTGTTGTTGTCGTAGAAGTGCTCGAGTTCGACGATGCGCAGGTCCTCGGAGACCTTGGCGATGGTCACGCCGGTCATCTCGATGAGCTCGCCGGTGGGCTGGTGGCCCTTGTACTCGCCCTCGTAGCGACCCCAGTGACGCCACTTGAAGGTGACGGTCGGCGGGCCGGACAGCACCTCGAGGACCTCCCAGAAGAAGCCGCCGGGGAAGGCGGTGTGGAAGATCTTGTGCGAGGACTCGAAGTCCTCACCGGCGACGTCGTAGAAGGGGTTCTCGCCGATCAGGATGTTGTAGGACCCGATGCGCGCGAACTCCTCGGCGTCCTGCCACTGGCCGCCGTTGACGCGGCCGCGGTAGTGCTCGGCCACCAGGGAGACCCACTTGGCGGGGTCCTTCTTGTGCGAGACCTCCATCTCGAAGACCTTCACGAGCTCTTCGACGATGTGCTCCAACGAATCCGGCGCGTGCTGGGTGGTGCGCTCGACCGGGATGACTTCCTTGCTGAGGTGGTAGTCGGGCGCGCCCTCACGCCAGTCTTCCGGTGCGGCGGCGGCGATTACGGCGTCGCGGCCCTGCAGGTGCAGGGGGGTCTCGACGGATTCGGTTGCTTGGTCGGTCATTTCGTGCCTCACGTGTCCAGGCCCTTTGTGGGGTCGTCGATCTCGAAAACGGACCGCATGACGGTAACAGCAGTGAGATGCCTTGTCGCGACGAGCATTTGAGACATCAGTACCAAAGGGCGGAATGGTGACACACCCCATTGCGGCCTCTCGGAGCCCATGACACGACAAGAATTGACAGTCTCTCCAAAATGAGAGACTCTCTCATTATCGAGAAACACTCAAATGATTGGAACTGTCATGAAAGCTGAGGGAGTGCGCCGCTGGCTGGCGCTGGGCGCCCTGGCCATCGCCATGCTGACCATCGGGCTCGATGTCACCGTCCTCACCGTCGCCCTGCCCACCCTGGCCACCGACCTGCACGCCGACACCTCCGCGCTGCAGTGGTTCAGCAGCGCGTACACCCTGGCCCTGGCCGCGTTCATGCTCCCGGCCGGCGCCCTCGGCGACCGGTACGGCCGCAAGAAGTTCCTGCTCGGCGCACTGCTGGTGTTCGGCGTGGCCGCCGTCGCCTGCGCCTTCGCCACCAGCTCCGGGCAGCTCATCGCCGGGCGCGTGGTGCTCGGGCTGGCCGCGGCCGTCACCATGCCGCTGTCCATGGCCGTACTTCCCACCCTGTTCCCCGAACCGGGGGAGCGGCAGCGGGCCATCACCATCTGGATCACCTCCACCGCCATCGGCCTGCCGCTGGGCCCGATTGTGGGCGGCTGGCTGCTGCAGCACTACTGGTGGGGCTCGGCCTTCCTGCTCAACGTGCCCATGGTGATCATCGGCGCCATCGCCGTGGCCCTGCTGGTGCCCGAATCCAGCAGCGAGCGCTCCTTCCGCATCGACCTGCCCGGCGCGCTGCTGTCCGCGGCCGGAATGCTCGGCGTCACTTACGGTTTCATTCGCTGCGGGCAGGAAGGCTGGGGCGATCCGGTGGCCTGGACCGCGATCGCCGCGGGCCTGGCGGTCGGCGCGGCCTTCGTGCTGTGGCAGCGTCGCACCCCGCACCCGCTGGTCGACCTCGACCTCTTCCGGGAACCCGGATTCCGCTGGGGCACCGTATTCATGATCCTGGTCAACTTCGCGATGTTCGGCCTGTTCTTCACCATGCCGCAGTACTTCCAGGCGGTGCTGGGCGCGAACACCCTGGGCAGCGGAGTGCGCCTGCTGCCGCTCATCGGCGGCCTGGCGGTCGGGTCCCGGCTGGTGGACCGGCTGCTGCCCAAGGCCGGGGTGCGAGCGGTGCTGGTGGCCGGATTCGTCCTGCTCGCAGCGGGTCTCGGACTGGCGGCGATGATCACCGTGCACACCGGATACGGATTCGCGGCCATCGGCCTGGTGCTGCTGGGCATCGGCATGGGCTTCGTGATGCCCGCCGCGATGGGCGCGGCCACCGACGACCTCACCCCCGAGCGGGCCGGCTCCGGCTCGGCCCTGCTGCAAGCCCTCCGGCAGGCGGGCGGTACTGTCGGCGTCGCCATCCTGGGCACCGTGCTCTCCACCCAATACCGTTCGGGCCTGGGGGAATTCGACCGCGCCCCGATCTCCGACGGCGTCAACGCCGGAGTCGGCGTGGCCCGCAAACTCGGCGACCCGGCGCTGCTGGCCCACGTGCAGAGCGCCTTCGTCGACGGCATGAGCGCGATGCTGTGGGTGTGCACCGCCATCTGCGCGGCGGCCGCGGTGCTGGCCGCTCTGGTGATCCGCCGGAAGGATCCGGTCGTGCTCGACGAACTCGATGCGGGACAATCGGTCCATGTCGGCTGAGACTGCCTCCGCGAGGCCCCCGGCCCCGGCGAAAGCCGCGGCCGGGGGTGGCCTGCGTGAACGGAAGAAGGAACGCACCCGTCGGACCATCCGCACCGAGGCGTTCCGGCTCTTCCGGGAGCAGGGCTACACCGAGACCACGGTCGAGCAGATCGCGGCCGCCGCCGACATCTCGCCGAGCACCTTCTTCCGGTACTTCCCATCCAAGGAGCAGGTGGCGCTGGCCGACGATCTGGACCCGCTGATGATCGCGGCCATCGAGCGACAGCCCCGGGACCTGTCGCTGCTGGCCGCGTTCAAGAAGGCCACCATCGAAGCCTTCGACTCGCTGAGCGCCGAGGAATTCGCGTTCGAGAAGGAACGCGTCCAGCTGCTGTATTCGGTGCCCGAGCTGCGTGGCGCGGTCGCCCAGGAAGTGCAGCGCAATATGTGGATGGTCGCCGACATCGCGGCGCGCTGGACCGGACGCCCGGCCGACGATTTCGAGGTGCTGGCCTTCGCGGGCGCGCTGACCGGCTCCATGATGGCCTTCATCGACCGTGATCCGTTCTCACCGGAGCGGATCGTCAGGGTCATCGACTTCCTGGAGGCGGGGATGTCCTCGCTCTAGACCGGTTTCACGCCCACCAGCCGCGCCACCGTGTCGTCGGTCATCGTCTCGAAGAACCCGCCCACCACGTCCTCGATCTCGGTGACCGACTCGGCGCAGTACAGCACCGGCTGATAGTGCGTGATGTCGTAGACGATGGTGCCCATGGCGTGGATGTCCAGCGGCCGCAGATCGGCGTCGCGGAACTCCTCGATCTCCCCGTACGAGGACAGCAATCCCGCACCGTAGCAACGCACTTCGCCGTGTTCGCGCAGCACCCCGAACTCGAGCGAGAACCAGAACACGTCGGCCAGGAACTTCAGCGCCCGCTCGGTCTCCAGCCGGGCCACCGCCGCGCCGACCGTCTCGTACAGGGCCGCGAAGCGCGGGCTCGCCAATTGATTGGCGTGGCCGAGGATTTCGTGGATGGCGTCCGGCTCGGGCGTGTACAGCGGCGCCGAGTGATGGCGAATGTACTGGGTGGAGTGGAAAGTCCGATCCGCGAAGGACCCGAAGAACTGCCGCAACGGCACCAGTCCGGCGGCGGGCGCGTACCGGAATCCGGTGAGCGGCACCAGTTTCGCGGTCACCTCGTCCAGTTGCGGAATGTGATCCGAGGGCAGCGCCAGCCGCTCGGCCGCCTCGATGACCTCCGCGCACGCGTACTTCGCCCGCTTGCGGGCCAGCTCGGCGGACGCGATCCGCCACACTTCCTGCTCTTCGGCGGTGTACTCGACGTGCGGCACCGGATCGCCCGGGCGGTACTCGAGGGCCATGGCCGCGATGGCATTGCGGCGGGTCCGGTACGCCGGATCGTGCACGCCCGGATGCTCGTCGCTCAAATGCACCGTCACATCGCCGTCGGCCCCCTTCGTGACCGGCGAGTACAGCTGGGCCTCGGTGAACATACTTCGATGCAAGCACCGCCCGGTGATCTAGACAACGAACGGCGGCCCAGCTGGTC